>USMD01000039.1 GCA_900555725.1 uncultured Garciella sp.
GAGATTTCTGCCTGTCTCGTGGGCTCGGAGATGTGTATAAGAGACAGGAACATACCTTAGGGGTGGTAGGAGCAGCTATTGAACTTGCCCATAAATATCAAGTAGAAGAAGAGGATGCGAAAATTGCGGCATTACTTCATGATTGCGCGAAGAATAAAGATAAAGAGACCCTTTTAAAAATAGCAAAGGAAAATAATTTAGAGTTAGATCAGGTTGTTAAAATGCAACCTAATCTTCTTCATGGACCTATAGGTAGTATCATTGCCCAAAAAAGTTTTGGAATAAAGAATAAGAACATATTAAGTGCCATAAGATATCATACTACAGGAAGGGCCCATATGACTACCCTGGAAAAAATTATTTATTTAGCAGATTATATAGAGAAAGGAAGAAATTTTCCAGGGGTAGAAAAGCTACGTCAGACAGCTCAAAAAGATCTAAATTATGCACTTTTATTATCCTTTGATCATACCATTCGGTATGTGTTAGAGAAAGAAAATTTATTACATCTAAATACCATTAAGGCAAGAAATGACATTTTGATAAATTATAAGAAGGAGAAGAAGGAGGAATTTAATGTCAACAAAATCAATTGAAATGGCTAATCAAATTGCTAGTTGGATTGAAGAAAAAAAAGGGCAAAATATTCAAATACTAGATATAAGTGAGCTTTCTACATTGGCTGATTGCTTTATTTTGGCCAATGGAACTTCTAATACCCAGGTACAGGCTATTGCGGATTTTATAGAAGAGAAAGCAGAGGAGAATGGTTTTCCTTTATTAAGAAGAGAAGGCTATCAAACGGGAAGATGGATTTTATTAGACTATAATGAAATTATTGTTCACATCTTTCATCAAGAGGAAAGAGAGTTTTATAAATTAGAACATTTATGGCAGGATGCTAAAAATGTAGAATATCATCGAGTCTAGTTGACTATTTTTTATAGATATTTTATAATTGAGTAAATATTTCAAGTTTTTAATATAAAAATAAATAGTATATGTATATTTTTGAAGTAGTAGATAAATAGAATTTTTCAGAGAGCTAATGGTGGGTGAGAATTAGTAAAGGCTATTGTCGAACTTGTCAAAGAAAGAAATATATCGGTGAGTGCCGTTATCCCAATGAAGTAGGGCTGTTTTCCAGTCAATTAGGGTGGTACCGCGGGAGGCCTCTCGTCCCTATTAGGGTCGGGGGTCTTTTATATTTTTTGCTTGGCCGTTGATATTTAGATTAGGGGAGGAAAAAAGATGACTTATAATTTTCATACCATTGAAAAAAAGTGGCAAAAAAAGTGGGAAGAAGAGAAAAGTTTTAAGGTAGAAAAAAATGATAAACAAAAATATTATTCCTTAGAAATGTTTCCGTATCCATCAGGAAAGTTGCATATGGGACATGTTAGAAATTATTCCATAGGAGATGTTGTGGCAAGATTTAAAAGAATGAATGGATATAATGTTCTTCATCCCATGGGTTGGGATTCCTTTGGTTTACCTGCTGAAAATGCTGCTATCAAAAATGAAATTCATCCCAATATCTGGACTTGGAATAATATTGAAAATATGAGAAAACAATTAAAACAATTGGGAATTAGCTATGATTGGGATCGGGAGATTGCTACTTGTACTCCTGAATATTATAAATGGAATCAATGGTTTTTTTTAAAGATGTATGAAAAGGGATTGGCTTATAAAAAAGAGTCTGCAGTAAATTGGTGTCCTTCTTGTGCTACTGTATTAGCAAATGAACAAGTGGTAGATGGAGGATGTGAGCGCTGTGGTAGCCATGTAGAAAAAAGAAAGCTAAGTCAGTGGTTCTTTAAAATTACCGACTATGCAGAAAGACTTTTAGAAGATATGGATAAGCTACAAGGTTGGCCTGATAAAGTAAAAGTAATGCAAAAAAATTGGATTGGAAAAAGTATAGGAGCAGAGGTAACCTTCGAAATTGAAAATGTCGACGATACCATTAGCGTATTTACCACAAGACCAGATACTATATTTGGGGTTACTTATTTAGTATTTGCACCGGAGCACCCTTTAGTAGAAAAATTGATTCAGGGATCTTCAAATGAGGGAAAAATAAAAGAATTTATTAAAGAGATGCAAAATCTTAGTGAAATAGATCGAACTTCTACTGATACTGAAAAAGTAGGGATGTTTATTGATGCCTATGCCATTAATCCTATTAATCAGAAAAGGATTCCTATTTTAATTGCAAATTATGTATTAATGGATTATGGTACCGGAGCTGTTATGGGGGTACCTGCCCATGATGAAAGGGACTTTGAATTTGCCAAGAAATATCAATTGCCTATTTCTATTGTGATTCAACCTAAACATGGAGAAAAACTAACGAAAGAAATCCAAACAGAGGCTTATTCAGGAGACGGAATATTGGTAAATTCCGGTAAATATAATGGAATACCCAATAGGGAAGCCTATGATTTAATCATTAAAGAGCTAGAGGAGAAAAATGTTGGTAAAAAAACAGTATCTTATAGACTAAGGGATTGGTTGATTTCTAGACAAAGATATTGGGGAACTCCTATTCCTATTGTTTATTGTGATGATTGTGGAATTGTACCTGTTCCTGAAGAGGATTTGCCTGTGAAACTTCCAACCGATGTAGAGTTTAAAAACAATGGACAGTCCCCATTATTAGACTGTGAGGAATTCTTGTATACCACCTGTCCTAAATGTGGGAAAAGGGCTAAAAGAGAAACAGATACCATGGATACCTTTGTAGATTCCTCCTGGTATTTTCTAAGGTATTGTGATTCTCATAATGATAAACAGCCCTTTGATAAGGAGAAAACAGATTATTGGATGCAGGTGGATCTATATATTGGAGGAGTAGAACATGCCATTCTTCATTTATTGTACACTCGTTTCTTTATAAAAGTATTACATGATTTTGGATTGGTGTCTAATGATGAACCAATTGAAAATTTATTAACCCAGGGAATGGTTCTCAAGGACGGAGAAAAAATGTCAAAATCCAAGGGAAATATTGTAAGTCCAGAAGAAATCATGGCCAATTATGGGGCAGATACTGCTAGACTCTTTATTCTATTTACAGCTCCTCCAGAAAGAGATTTAGAGTGGAGTGATCAAGGGGTGGAAGGTTCTTACCGCTTCTTAAATAGAGTATGGCGATTGGTAAATGAGTTAAAGGATACTCTTCCATCTTCCTATAGAATAGAGCAAAGTCAATTAAATAAAGAGGATAAAGAATTACGATTTGTTTTACACAATACCATAAAAAAGGTATACGAAGATATAGAAGAAAGATCTAATTTTAATACCGCTATCAGTGCTATCATGGAATTGGTAAATGCTATTTACCATTATAAAGATGGAAAAGTGTTAAATGAAAATGTATTAAGGGAAGCCATTGAAAATCTTATTATCCTATTAGCCCCTTTTGTTCCACATATTACAGAGGAAATGTGGCAATTAATAGGAAAGATCGACAGTGTTCATGAGCAGCCTTGGCCTCAATGTGATAAAGAAGCTCTCAAGAGAGAAGAGACAGAAATAGTTGTACAAATCAATGGTAAGGTTAGAGATCGAATGGTTTTACCAATTACTGCAAGTAAGGAAGAAATGGAAAAAGAAGCTCTGCAGAGAGAAAAGGTAAAACAATTTCTAGAAGGAAAAGAAATAGTAAAGGTAATTGCTATTCCCAAAAAATTAATTAATATTGTCGTAAAGGGATAAATAATGAAAAGCAGTTCAAGCTTGAACTGCTTTTCATTATTCTTAATAGTAAGGCGTTTTTTGGTTGTCCACGGGAATATTTTTTGATATAGTAAAATTATGTGGATAACCAAAATTTTACAAAGGAGTGTATAAAGTGAATGTAAATTTAAAAGATATTCAAAAGGCAAGAGAAGTCTTAAAAAATGTGGTTTACCCTACTCACCTTATTCCAAGTAAAAAAATAAGTTCCCTTAGTGACAATGAGATTTTTTTAAAGCCGGAAAACCTACAAAAAACTGGTTCCTTTAAAGTTAGAGGTGCCTATAATAAAATTGCGAGTCTAACCCAAGAGCAAAAAGCCAAAGGAGTATTAGCTTCTTCAGCTGGGAACCATGCCCAAGGAGTAGCCCTAGGGGCTTGTGCTTATGGAATTTCTTCCACTATCGTAATGCCATTGGGAGCACCAGTAGCCAAGGTTAGCGCTACTCAAAGTTATGGAGCTAAAGTAATACTTCATGGGAGTGTATATGATGAAGCTTATGAAAAAGCTTTAGAAATTCAAAGGGAAACAGGGGCAACTTTTTTGCATCCCTTTAATGATCCACATGTAATCGCAGGACAAGGAACCATAGGATTAGAGATTTTAGATGAATTAGAAGATGTAGATGCAATCATTGTACCAATTGGGGGAGGTGGTTTAATATCCGGTATTGCGATTGCAGTGAAATCTATCCGTCCAGAGGTAAAAATTATTGGGGTAGAACCGGAGAATGCGGATAGTATGAAGGTATCTACTTTAAAATTCTGCGGTAGTATTGCAGATGGAATTGCAGTGAAAACTCCAGGAGAATTAACCTATCCTATTGTAAAGGATTATGTAGATGATATTATCACAGTGTCTGAAGAAGAAATAGCCAGTACTATATTAACCCTTATGGAAGATGAAAAAATGGTTGTAGAGGGATCTGGAGCTGCTTCTGTTGCTGCCATCATTACTAAAAAAATAAACATGGAAGGAAAAAAAGTAGTTGCAATGATCTCCGGTGGGAATATTGATATGAATGTGGTTGCTAATATTATTAATAATGAATTATTAAAGAAGGGTCGAATGACTGAAATTAAAGTTTCTCTGACAGATAAACCAGGAAATTTACGATTCTTACTAGAATTAATTGCCCAGACAAAAGCCAATGTATTTACCATTCATCAAACCAATTTAAGACCCTATTTGGCCATTGGAATGCAAGAGGTATCTATTGTATTAGAGACCAAAAACCATGAACATATTGCACAGATTTATGAAAGATTAAAGAAGAATGGATACAAGATAATAGAGGATTAAACAAATATATGTTATATACATATATTTACTCATTATACTAATTATACGTTAAAAAGTCATAGATGTTTTATGAAGCAGCCCAATGAAGAAATCTATGACTTTTTTAATGTTATTTAAGTATTTCATAATGACTTTCCTTTTGGATTTAATAAAACATTCGTTTTCGTGTTTGTTTCTTCCTTATATATATAAAAGTTCGATAGAGTGAGAATAGTAGGATAATACTTAGGATTAACTTTGCAATATCTATATGAGATAAAAGAGCAATAATCGGATTAGAAGACCCGATGTTTTTTTCTGCAACCAATGATACTGTATCTACGGGCTGGCCCTTTAAAGAATATTCCATAGTTCCTACTATTTCTCCTTTTTCTATAGGCAAAGAAAGGTCTTTCGATAGATTTACAGTAGAAGTAATTTCTGTATCACTATTTTTCAAAGAGGCGTATTGAAGGGTTTTACTTGCTGAGACCGGCAAAGGCTCATCAGCATTATTCAGGGTAAGATCTTCTATAACTTGTCCTTTTTTTACTGCAGTTTTACTAGTAAAGTTTTCAAAACCATAGTCCAATAGTGCATGGGTATCTTCATATACCTCTGTTCCATTGGCATTTAATACTACAGTAATAAGTTCTAGATTTCCCTTTTTTGCCCCGCCCACCAATGTATTTTTTGCGTGGGAGGTATAGCCCGTTTTAATACCAATAGCTTCTTTATAGTAGTAGTTCTTGTAAGTGGATTCTTTAATCAGACGGTTTCCATTGTACAGGTAGCGGGTATCTTGCTTTTCGGTAGCTGGAATAATATAACGTACTGTTGAAACCGCATCCCGGAATATTGGATTTTTCATTGCCTCTCTAGCAATGATAGCCATATCCTTTGCGGTGACATAATGATCTTCATGATGAAGTCCATTGGGATTTACAAAATGAGAATGAGTTGCTCCTAATTTCTTAGCCTTTTCATTCATCCTATCAGCAAAGTTTTCTATAGAACCAGCTACATCTTGGGCGATAGCAACAGCTGCGTCGTTGGCTGATTCAGTTAATAAGGCATACAATAATTGTTCTCGAGTAAGTTTTTCTCCAGGCATTAAATAGATTTGGCTACTTCCTGGTTCAATTAATGAGGAAACATCTTCTCTGATTTTCACAACTTTATCTAAATCTCCTTCTTCCAGCAGTATAAGAGCTGTCATAATTTTTGTGATACTAGCAGGATAAAATGATTTATTTATATTTTTACCGTATAAGACTTGCCCTGTTTTTGCATCTATTAAAATAGCTGCTGGAGATTTGATGTTGGGTTGGTTATTGGGCGCAGCCATTGCAGTATTTGTTAGTAAAAGCTTGATACATAGTGTTATAAGTAGAATTTTTTTATTCATATTATCCCCCTGGTGTTTTAATATTACTTTACTAGTATATCAAAAAAATATTTCCATACAAAGCAAAGAAAAAAAGTAGGATGTAGAAAAAGGAATTTTCATGAAAAGAAAGAAATAATGAATATGGAAGAAGAATGAAATCAGATGAGTTTCAGATAGGATAAGATAAGGGGGGAAAAACTTTGCAGGAGTTTATAAAAGGGAAAAAATTATTTTTTATTCTATTTATAGGCATTATTTTGATAATAGGGGGAATTTTATTTTATTTTCAAAGAAGCAATGATAAAATATTGATGATGGATCAAACAGCTACAGAAGAATTTGAAAATACTAGCATGGAATTAAATCAGGAGGAAAATATCAAATCAGTAGATCAAGGTGAGTCATCAGTAGATAAACAGCCACCTAAGGAAATTATGGTGCATATTGTTGGACAAGTAAATAATCCAGGGGTAGTGGAGGTTCAGGAAGGGACAAGGCTTATTGAAGCCATTGAACAATTAGGGGGTACGACCGAGGAAGCTGATCTAGATGCTGTCAATTTAGCGAAAAAGTTAGTAGACGAGGAAAAAGTTTACATTCCTAAAAAAGGAGAAATTCCCCAAGAGGATATCATTTCCCAAAGCAATACCAATAGTAGTATGGTTGAAGAAGAAAATAGTGACAAAATCAATATTAATACAGCTAGTCAGGAGGAGTTAAAGACTCTATCTGGTATTGGGGATAGCATATCTAAGAATATTATAGAGTATCGGGAAGCCAATGGAGGATTTAAGAGTATAGAGGAAATAAAGGAAGTAAATAGAATAGGAGATAAAATATTTAATGATATTAAGGATAAAATCACCATATAGAAATATGATAGAAAAATAGTAGAAAGAGGTACAATAAATAAAAGAATTTATTATGAAACGCAATTCTAAAGGATACTTTAGAGAATTTTTATGTAGAATGATAAAATGAAAGGAAGAAAGCAATGTCTCAACAACAAAGATTAACTCAAATGACCAAAAGCTCAGGGTGAGCAGCTAAAATTGGGCCGGGAGCCTTAGAAGATCTATTAATGGGAATTAAAGTAAAACAAGATGATAGATTATTGGTAGGATTGGAGAGTTCCGATGATGCTGCCATCTATAAGATAGATGAACAGCGTGCTCTGGTACAAACCCTAGATTTTTTTACCCCTGTTGTAGATGATCCTTATTTCTTTGGGAAAATTGCTGCTGCTAACTCTCTAAGTGATGTGTATGCCATGGGAGGACTGCCTTTGACAGCTATGAATATTGTTTGTTTTCCAAGTTGTTTGCCTTCTAAAGTACTATCTGAAGTTATGAGGGGAGGGGCAGACAAAATCTATGAAGCCGGTGCTACATTAGTAGGAGGACATAGTGTAGAGGATGATGAACCTAAATATGGACTATCGGTGACAGGAATAGTACATCCTTCACAAGTAAGGGCCAATTCCCATGCCAAAGTAGGAGATCTATTAATTCTTACTAAACCCTTAGGATTGGGAATTATTAACACAGCCATTAAGGCAGATTTTACTTCTCATGAAACTGAAAAAGAAGCAATTTCCATTATGACTTATTTAAATAAAGATGCAAGGGATGCTATGCAAGAAATAGGGGTAAATGGTTGCACCGATATAACAGGTTTTGGTCTTTTAGGACATGCCTATGAAATGGCCAGTGCAAGCAACGTCACCATTGAAATAAACAGCAATCAAGTACCTATCATAGAAGATGCCGCTGATCTAGGAGAAATGGGAATGATACCGGCAGGAACCTATGCAAATAAGGAATATCTAGAAGGTAGAATTCATTGGAAAAGTGAGATTTCAGATATTATGAAAGATATTTTATGTGATCCCCAGACCTCAGGAGGACTTTTGATATCTGTAGAGGAGCAAAAATCCCAATTGTTATTATCTAAACTAGAAGAAAAGATGAAAGTTCCCTATGCAGCAATTGGTAGGGTTCTACCGAAGGGAGAAAGGGAAATTATAGTAAGATAAAAAGGAGGAATTTCTTTGAAGGAGAAAAGAGATTTATTTCAGATGATCCCATCTGTAGATGAAATCATTTCTATGGCACAAATAAAAAGATTTTATGAAACCACTTCCCATCAGAATATTGTACAGTGTACAAGAGAAGTATTAGAAGAGATTCGAAGCGAAATCATTCATCTTTCTAAGGAAGAGGTTTCTACCTTTGAAATATCGGAAGATAAAATGATCCAAGCTATTTCTGAAAAACTCCAAAAGAAAAAGGAAATGAACCTTTGCCCTGTTATTAATGCTACGGGAGTAGTTCTTCATACCAATTTAGGAAGAGCTCTTTTAAGTGAAGAGGTAAAAGAGGCTTTATGGTCGGTAGCTAGCCAATATTCCACCCTTGAAATGGATGTAGGGACAGGGAAGAGAGGTTCAAGATATGTTCACGTAGAAGAGTTACTATGTAAACTTACGGGAGCAGAAAGTGCCATTGTTGTAAATAACAATGCTGCGGCAGTTACCTTGGTTCTTAGCGCTTTAGCAAGGGATCAAGAGGTGATTGTTTCTAGGGGGGAATTAGTGGAAATAGGAGGTTCCTTTCGTATTCCAGAGGTTATGGTGCAAAGTGGAGCCCAATTGGTAGAAGTAGGAGCCACCAATAAAACCCATTTAAGAGATTATGAAAGTGCCATTAATGAGAATACAGGAGCCTTGCTAAAGGTGCATACCAGCAATTATAGGATTTTAGGTTTTAGTGAATCAGTGTCTAGTGGAGAATTAGCAGAATTAGCTAAAAAGTATCAGCTTCCAGCTTTAGAAGACGTAGGCAGTGGTGTATTAGTAGATTTATCCAACTATGGACTATCCCCAGAACCTACTGTACAAAGTACCATAAAGGCAGGTATGGACATTGTTACCTTTAGTGGGGATAAACTATTAGGGGGTCCCCAGGCAGGAATTATTGTTGGCAGAAAAAAATATATAGATAAAATCAAGAAACATCCATTAAATCGTGCCTTTCGTATTGATAAACTTACCCTTGTATCTCTAGAGGGTACTTTAAAGATTTATGAAGAGGGACAAAATGTTACCCAGAGAATTCCAACTCTTAGAATGCTTACAGAAGGGAAAGAGAGATTATATGACAAGGCCGTGAAATTAAAGAATGCAATCCAAGAAGACCTAAAAGATGGTTTTTATACTGAAATAGAAGAATCCTATTCTCAAGTAGGGGGAGGAGCCTTGCCTTTAGAACAATTGTCTACCTATGTAGTAAGTCTTTGGAGTGATTTTTATTCACCCAATGAGTTAGAGAAAAAATTGCGAGAATTTAAAAAACCTATTTTTACTCGTATTTCAAAAGAACGGATATTTTTTGATGTACGTACTCTTTTAGAGAATGATATAGAAAATATTGTCCAAGCAATAAAACTTATTTGCTAAGATGAAATGAGGGGGTAAATAATGCAACATATCATTATTGGTACAGCAGGTCATATTGACCATGGAAAAACAACATTAATAAAAGCCCTAACGGGCAAAGAGACCGATCGGTTAAAAGAGGAAAGGGAAAGAGGGATTTCCATTGACCTGGGATTTACCTACTTTGATTTGCCCAGTGGAAGAAGAGCAGGAATTATAGATGTACCAGGACATGAAAAACTTATTAAAAATATGTTGGCTGGAGTAGGTGGCATAGATATTGTGTTACTCGTTGTAGCGGCTGATGAAGGAGTTATGCCCCAAACCCAGGAGCACTTAAATATATTGAATCTCTTAGAGATGAAGAAAGGAATTATTGTCCTTACCAAATGTGATATGGTAGAGGAAGAGTGGCTAGAAATGGTAAAGGAAGATGTAAGAGAAGCAGTCTCTGATACCTTTCTAAAAAATGCACCCATGATATCTGTTTCTTCTACAAAAGGCATAGGAATTCAAGAGCTTATTCAAAAAATTGATGAGTTAACTACACAAGTGGAGACAAAGGACGATACAAAACCCTTTCGGCTTCCCATTGACAGGGTATTTACCATTACTGGATTTGGTACTATTGTAACCGGTACTTTAATAGAGGGAAGGTTAAAAGAAGGAAACATAGCCATGTTATATCCAGCGGAAGAAGAAGTAAAATTAAGAACTTTGCAGGTCCATGATGAAAATGTAAAGGAGGCTCAAGCAGGACAGCGGGTAGCAGTAAATTTAAGTAATGTAAAAAAAGAACAAGTGTCTAGGGGAGATGTACTAGCTTTTAAGGATTCTTTGCAACCTACTATGATGCTGGATTGTAAAGTACAGCTACTAAAGGATTCTCCTTTTTCTATTCGAAATAGGGAGAGGGTACGTATCTACCTTGGAACCAGTGAGATATTGGGACGAATTGTGCTTCTAGACCAGGAAGAATTGCTATCAGGACAAGAGGGATATGCTCAACTAAGGTTAGAAAATAGAAATGTTGCAAAACCTATGGATCATTTTATTCTTCGTTTCTATTCCCCTATGGTTACCATCGGAGGAGGGATTGTTTTAGATGCTCATCCTCCTAAAAGAAAAAGATTTAAAGAAGAAGTCATCCAAGAATTACAGCTAAGGGAAAAGGGAGATGTAAAGGATGTTCTATTACAATTTTTAAAGGATCACAGTAGAGAGTATCTCCCTCTAGAAGATATCCAAAGAAGAATGGGTACATCCCATGGGGAATTAGAGAAAAATTATGAGAAATTAATAAAAGAAAATCGTATTATTGCTCTATCGATATCTGGAAAGGTTTATCTTTTCCATAGAGACTATATAAAGGAGATAAGTGAAAAAGTACAAGAATATTTGAGAAATTTTCATCAAAAAAACCCTTTGAAGACTGGGATATCAAGGGAAGAAATCCGAAACAAGTTTTTTAATATTGCTCCAAGTAAAGTTATCGAAGAGCTATTGAAATTCATGGAAAAGGAAGGAAGCATTTCTATTCATCAAGAAACAATCTCCCTTAGGAATTTTACCATTCAATTAAATAAAGAGCAAAAGCAGATAGCAGATAACATAGAAAAAAGTTTTAAAGAAAAAAAATTTAATTCTCCTAATATAAAAGAATGGTTAAAGGAAGGTAGAGATTCTACAAAATATGAACAGGTTTTTCAGGCACTGGTGGACTGGGGCATTATTATAAAGGTAAATGAGGAGGTTTATTTTCATAAGGATAGTTATCAACTAGCAAAGGAAAAACTTCAAAAATATTTTGAAAATCATAATGAGATCAATGTAGCTGCCTTTAGGGATCTATTAGAAACTAGTCGAAAGTATGCAATTGCATTGTTGGAATATTTTGATCAGAAGAAAATTACCAAAAGAATAGGAGATATTCGAGTTTTGAATGAATAGATATAGAAAAATTACATGAATTTCTTAGATTTATTAAAAGTTTCTATAGTTGTCCTTTCTCCTTAAGGAACATGATATAATTTTTTTGTTATCAAAATATTTAAGGGGGATTTCAATGGGCAACTATAAAAATATGTGGAAAAGTTTGAATATGGATTTGGATAAGCATGACATTCTTTGTGATGCTTTACCTGAGTCCTTTGGGGAAATCTATTTAACTCAGAAGGATAGACCAGAGTCTATGAATTACTTTAATTATGCTCTTGCTGAGGTACATGGTGCTAGAATACAAGAATTACAAGAGAGCAAGAAAGATGGGAAAAAGGTTGTAGGAACATTTTGTGTATTTGTACCTGATGAAGTTATTTTTGCTACAGATACCATAGGTGTTGGTCTTTGTTCTGGTAGTCAATTTTGGATTGAAGATGGGGAGAAGGTTTTACCGAGAAATTTATGTCCTTTGGTTAAGGCTTTTGTAGGAGCTAAGGTAAGTCGTACTTGTCCTTATTTTCAATCTTGCGATATGATTGTAGGGGAAACCACTTGCGATGGAAAGAAAAAGGCTTATGAAATACTAGAAAAATATATGCCAGTACACGTAATGGAACTTCCTCAAATGAAACGAGAGAAGGATTTTGAGCAGTGGCAAGATGAAATCAAAATATTTATAAAAACAATGGAGAAACTTACAAGAAATAAAGTAACTATAGAAAAATTAAAAGAAGGAATTCATCTAGCCAATAGAAAAAGAAGAGTATTAAAAAGACTTTATGACTTAAGAAAAAATACTCCATCTCCTATAAGTGGATTAGATGCTTTATTGGTAAGTCAAGTTGCTTTCATGGATGACCCTGAGAGATTTATTACCAAAACAGAAGAACTTTGTGATGAATTAGAGAAAAGAGTGAAAAATCCAATACCCAATGGAAAGAAAAGAATTATGGTAACAGGGACTCCTATGGCTGTTCCTAATTGGAAGCTTCACTCTATTGTAGAGGAATTGGATGCAGAAATTGTGGTAGAAGAAACTTGTACAGGGACTAGATATTTTGAAAATCAAGTGTCTGATGAGGGAGATACCATAGACCAGCTTGTAAAAAATCTAGCAGCAAGATATATGAATATTAATTGTGCTTGTTTTACCCCCAATGGGAGCCGATTAGAGGATATTTTAAAATACGTAGAGGAATATGATATTGATGGAGTAATCTATTACAATTTATCCTTCTGTCATACATATGCAATAGAATATAAGAAAGTTGAAAAGGCTCTCAAGGAAAAGAGCATTCCATTGCTAAATATAGAAACTGATTATTCAGAGGAAGATGTAGGACAAATTAAAACTAGGGTAGAAGCCTTTTTGGAGATGATGTAATTGGAAAAGAACTTTATTCTTTTTCCTAATTATAGTCAGGGCTTAAAATTGGAATCTTTATTGAAAAACAATCATATTAAATATGTGATATCTCCTACCCCTAGGCAACTTTCAAAATGTTGTGGGATTTCTATTATGTATCATAAAGAAGATGAGGAAAATATTCAATCCATTGTAAAAAGGAATTCTATAGAGGTTCTAGGTTTTTATACCCTAGATTGAGACATAAGGACGTGGTAATATTGTACTATATTGGAATAGATATAGGATCAACAGCTTCAAAGGTTTCGGTTTTAGAGGGGAAGGATCTAGTTTTTAATCTTGTTATGCCAACGGGATGGAGTAGTGTAGATACTTCTAGAAAGATAAAGGACAAATTAGAAGAAAAGGGAATAGATATGAAAAGGGCTATAGTAGTAGCTACAGGATATGGTCGAATTTCTGTTCCCTATGCACAAAAAACGGTAACTGAGATTACTTGTCACGGAAAGGGAGCCTATTATTTAGCAGGAAAGGATATCACTGTCATAGATATAGGGGGACAGGATACAAAGATTATTACAATTAAAGATGGAAAGGTTATAAGTTTTTTAATGAATGATAAATGTTCTGCTGGTACAGGAAGATTTCTTGAACTTATGGCAAATACCCTAGGAATCTCTATAGATGAAATGGTAAAAATGGCATTAAAGGGAAAAAATATTAAAATAACTAGTATGTGTACAGTTTTTGCAGAGTCGGAAGTGATTAGTCTAATCGGAAATGGAACAAAAAGGGAAGACATTGCTCGAGGAGTAATGAATTCTATTATCGGACGGATTAAAACCCTTTTGAATAAACACGGAGGACAAGAGAATCTTTACTTAACAGGTGGTCTTTGTGAATTACAACCCTTTACTCAATTATTGTCAAAGAATCTTGGACAAGAAGTAAAAACGAACCCCCTTGCTAGATATGCAGGATCTATAGGGGGAGCAATTATAGCAAAAAATATAGAATAAACACTTGGAGTCAATGCTTCAAGTGTTTTTTATAGGTCTGTAAATAAAATTAAATGTCAGAAAAGAATGATGCCAAGGTTTACTTGACAGTAACTTTGATTTGGAAACAGGTCTTCATTATGCTATAATATAAAAGTACGAAAATTTAAGGAAAGATGGGGGTAGATGGGTGCTGGTGTGCCTCCTGGTCTTCAAAACCAGTCGCGGGGCGTTAGAAGCGTCCTGGGTGGGTTCGATTCCCACATACTCCCGCCACAAGATGTTTATTATTGTGCTACTTTGGAATGATATTCTCCAAGTAGTTTTTTTATTTTTAAGGAGAAATTCGTTTTGCTTCACAATTGTATATTTATCTTTTCAATAGGAAAACTAATAAAAGGAGGATAAGTATTTTTGGATTTAGGAGGAGAAAAATGAATAAAAAATTAAATATTCTATTATTTAGTGGAGATTATGACAAAGCTTTAGCCTCTCTAATTCTTGCCAATGGAGCAAGGGAAATCGGTATGGAGGTTACTATGTTTTGTGCTTTTTGGGGATTATTGCTCTTAAGGGAAAGTCGAGGAGAAGAAAGTGAAGATGAAGAAAAAAGTTTTTTAGAAAAAACTTTTTCTGCGGTTATGCCAAAGGAGGCAGAAGATTTACCCCTTTCTCATATGAATATGTTTGGCATAGGGCAGGGGATGCTTAAAAAAATGATGGAACAAAGTGATAAACCTCAATTAAAGGATTTTTTAGAAGGAGCTAGAAAAAAGAATGTGAAATTTTATGGATGTAAGTTATCTGTAGAAGTAATGGGGTTTAAAAAGGAAGAATTTATTCCAGAATTAGAAATCATAGAGGTAGATAAGTATCTCCAAGAGGCAGCTCAATCAGATATACAATTATTTATTTAAAAGACTATTATAAAGATGATGGGAATGATATTGTTTATGGTAAAATAAATATAAAGAGAATAAAGGGGGCTTTTTATGAAAGGATCAATCAATGAAATAGATTTAACTTATAAAATGATTGAAGGAGTTTCCCAATCTTTTGATAATTTAGCAGATGAAATTGCAAAAATGATAGGTTATCCAATTACCATAGAAGATAGATTTCATCATCTTATCTCTTATAGTAAGCATCGGGGAGATATTGATAGGGCTAGAATTGTTACTATTATAAAGAAAAAGACGCCAGATAAAGTGATAAATAGTCTTTGGAAGACTGGATTTATGAAGGAAATTCTTGAAAAAGATGAGCCGGTTGTGATTCCTGCCGTAGATAAAGTAGAATTGGGAAATCGCGTAGTTATTTCTATGAAACATAATTCCCGAATAGTAGGATTTATTTGGGTTCATGTTGATGATAAAATGTTAAACTCTCACCAATTACAATTACTGAAAAAGTCAGCTAATTTAGTTAAATATCAATTACTTCACTATCAAACAAAAGCCACCCAAGAAGAACAGCGTAAAGAATTTTTTCTTCATTTACTCAATGGATACCCTCAACAAGAAGAAAACATTTCTAAAAGAGCTACCAAATTAAACATATCTTTAGATCAAATATATACAATTGTCATTATAAACTTCTCCAGAGAAATAGATCAGAAAATTAAAAAATATATTTATAACTTCAGTAAAAATATTTATTTAGTACAAATTATTAGTTTTATTTTTGATCAAAATCAGATAATTTTTTTGGTTGGGCAAAAGGCTGTCTCTTATACACATCTCCGAGCCCACGAGACAGGCAGAAATCTC
>USMD01000040.1 GCA_900555725.1 uncultured Garciella sp.
TTGAATATTCCTTTTTCAAAGAAGGATATCCTTCTTTGAAAAAGGAATATTCAATACCAAAGAAAGGAGCCAAGATATGACTCCTCCCTGAGATTAACCTAATAATTGCAATACACTTTGAGGTACTTGATTTGCTTGGGCAAGCATAGCAGTAGCTGCTTGTTGAATAATATTATTCTTTGTATATTCCGACATTTCCTCAGCCATATCCACATCTCTAATTCTTGATTCTGCAGCAGTTAAATTTTCAGATGCATTATCAAGATTGTTAATAGTATGCTCTAAACGATTTTGGTTTGCACCAAGTTTTGAACGTTCTGAAGATACTGTCTTAATAGCCTTATCAATTGTATCTAACGCAGTATCAATATCTGTTGAAGCTGCAACGCCTGAAATATCAAGTGCATTAACGCTCAGCGCACCAGAAGACATGTCTCCTATTCCTAACTCTAATTGTTGTCCGCTATTTGCACCAATTTGGAATGTTAAATTAGTAGCACTACCGTCTAATAATTTTTTACCATTGAATTCTGTACGATCGGCAATACCATCAATTTCTGCTTTTAATTCTTCAAATTCATCACTAACTGCCGTTAAGTCTTCTGCCTCATTGGTTCCAAGATTACCGGCTTGAACTACAAGTTCTCTCATTCTCTGAAGGATAGATTGTGTCTCGTTTAAAGCCCCTTCAGCAGTTTGAATTAAAGAAATTCCATCTTGAGCATTTGTAGAAGCTTGATCCAATCCTCTGATTTGAGCTCTCATTTTTTCAGAAATTGATAAACCAGCTGCATCATCAGCTGCAGTATTAATTCTCAATCCTGAAGATAGTTTTTGCATAGAACTAGAAAGATTATTTTGAGATATTCCCAACTGACGATTGGTATTCAACGCCATTAGATTGTGATTAATTCTCATTTGCACTTCCTCCTTGAATTTTTTTGGCATCCTTGCCTTTTATCAAAAGTCCTGGTGGCCACCGAGGATTTTGTCCTTTACAATTATATTTATCGGTTATCTAATTTATAAGTTTAGCGATTTTTAAATATTTTTATAATATATTTTTTTCTTTGGTAGTTGCTTTAAGATATTTTTAGTAGTCTGGATTGCCTGCTGATTTTCTTCTTTGATTACTTCATAAATTTCTTTTCGATAGATTCCCTTGTCTTTAGGAGCTTCGATCCCTATTTTCACCTTTCCGTCTTCTATTCCCAATACTATAATTTCTATATCTCCCTCAATGACAATTCCTTCATCTAATTTTCTAGTAACTACTAGCATAGGCTACACCTCTTCCTTTTCCCCTGAAATGAGAAGATGCTTGGTGTCATAATTTTCTTGAAATAGGATGACTTGTTTGGCCTGAAGGGTTTCTCTATTAATAACAATAGGCCCCAAAAGATTTGCAGTAATCTTTTTTAGATCTTGAGGAATGGTTACAATATTGTAGATGGCTACTTGTTCTATCTTTGTAATATTTAGATCCTCCAAATCTTCCTGTGGGATATTTATATCATAATCAGGAAAAAAGTCCCATGGAGTAATTAGAAAAAAAGCTATCTCTGGATGTTTGATGCTTTGGAGACAGTGAAAAATATTATTATCTGATAGGTCAAGAAGGGTGTATTCTTTAATTGTTTCAAAAGCTGGGATTCCTTTGAAAAAGCTTATGATTTTTGCTGGATTGATTTCTATGTTGCCAAAGTATTTGGTATTAATGTTCATTGTTTCACCTTCCTTAATCAAAATACAGGACGACAATGTCGTCATCCCCTGCAGCTATCTTAAAAAATCTAATAGAGTGGGTTGAAGAATTTTTGCTCCTGTGGATAGGGATGCCATATAAACAGCCTGCATATTCATATACTCCATAATTTTTTCTGCAAAGTCGATATCTTCAGTTTTAGATAATAATTCTGTCATATTATAGGTTTCCTCTTTGTTTTTGGACTGTGCTGCCTCTAAGCGATTATGTTTTGCTCCTATTTCAGATCTTAGAGCTAAGACATTATCGATATGTTCATCTAATTGTCCCAATAGTTCTCCTCCCAAACTTTCTAGGTCTTCGGCTTCTCCACTTTCTAAAGCACCTATAATATTATTTAAAGTAGTCGCTAAATCTACAGATAAATCTCCATTCTTTCCATACATAATCCAGTTACCAGGTATATTGACTTCTATGGTAACATTTTGAGAAACTTCTCTTTTTAACATACTAGTATCTCCGTTATACTTTAAAATAATCTGATCTATATTTGTAACTGGATCTTTAGCTTTCTCTACACTAAAGGGAGTTTCTGTAGTCTCTTGTCCCCCAAAAATATATCTTCCATCATAGTTGGTATTGCCTATTTGGGCTACTTGATCAATCAATTGTTTTACTTCATCCAATGCTGCCTCTCTATCGCTATCATTCAAGGGTCCATTGGCTCCTTGAATGATCAATTCCCTTACTCGATTTAAAATATCTCCGATACTCCCTAGAGCGGAATCAGTCATATCTGTCCATCCCATAGAATCTTTAATATTTTCAAGATATTGATTATTTTTGTTGATAGAGGTAATTAAGGACATAGATCTAGTTACAGCAAAGGGATCATCAGATGGTCTTTGAATTTCCTTTCCTGAAGATAGTTGTCCTTGATACTTTGTCAATTTAGTTAGATTTCTATTTAGATTATTTAAATAATTATTGAGCATACCTTGATTCGTAACTCTCATTTACTACACCCCCATTTGATTGATCAGTGTATCTAACATAGTTGTTAAGGTGGAAATCACCTTTGCATTGGCTTGATAGGCATGTTGATATTGAATGAGATTCGTAACTTCTTCATCTATTGATACCCCAGATATAGAATATTTCCTTTGGGTTAACTGACCTGTTAAGGCATCTTGGTTTTCTATCATTCTATCCGCTTCCTGGGCGGAAATTCCAATCTCTGATATAATATCCTTATAATAGTTTTCAAAGGTAGTCCCTCCTGAAAGTTCCTTAAAAGTCATGGTATCAACATTATAGATATCAGGATCATTGATCACAGAGTTCATAGCATTATCATCCATAAAATCCTGTACTGGTAACCTAGCATTTCGTAATTGAGCAATAGCCAAAGCCCGTTCTCCATCTCCCTCTGGACCATTTAGTTCCTTTCCTACATTAATGAGCCTAACATCCCCTTGAATAGCGGAGTTCACTGTGATATTTGCTGCACTTATTTTGGTGATATCAGAAGTATCCCCTTCTCCTACAAAAAAGGGAATAGAGCCTGTTTCGCCATTATTAGTATGTACCATATTTACTGCATATGCGATAGATCTCGCTAAACCATCTAATTGAGCTTGATAGCTATCTACCTCTTTCATAGTGTCTTGATATCCCTTTAATTCTCCGTGGGTGATAGAAAAGAAATTCAAATTTCCGTTGGAAGTATCAGTACCATCCCAAGATGGATCATTAAAAACTACAGCACCTTCTTGAAGAAAAGAGTAAGAGGCATCATATTCCTCTTTAGATACGGTTAAATTGGTAATTCCATCGATAGAATCACCCCCTCTTATTAAGGTGACTTGTACAGTATTATTATCATCATCGATTGTTACACTTCTTACTACTGATATTTCCTGGGGAATCTTATTTTCATTAGCAGCATCTAAAAGAATTTCCCCACCACTTTCTATGGTAACTCGTCCAAATTGATCTTCGGTAGATGTGAAATCTACGGTTTGAGATAATTGATCCATAAGCAAATCCCTTCTATCCATTAAATCATTGGGAATTTGCCCTTTGATTGTTGTATTAAAAATCTGATCATTTAAACTTTGCACTTGCCCTAAGATAGAATTCATATCTAAGACCTTTTTCCCAGCTATGCTAATGCTATCATTTTTTAAGACTTCTAATTGTTTATACATATGGTTTAAATTATCAGTAAAGGTTAAGGAGTTTTCTAATACGGTAGTATAAGCGGTAGAGTTCTCTGGATTTTTACCCAACTTCTGCCAAGAGTCCCACATAATACCCATAGTAGTATCTAATCCTGTATCACTAGGTTCTGCAAAAATCATCTCAACTTGCTCTAAAACTTCTTTTCTTGCTTGGTTTTGCCCTAAAATACCGGTTTCATATCGTATTTGAGCATCTAGATAGGAGTCCCTAATACGAATAATAGATTCTACATCGACTCCTGTGCCTATTGCTCCTACTCCTGGCATAAAAAAAACTGGTGTAGTTTGTAAGTTTACTCTTTGTCTTGAATATCCTTCAGTATTGGTATTGGCAATGTTATGACTGGTAGTGCTGATTGCTTGTTGTTGGGCAAACATTCCACCTCTGGCTGTATTGAATGCGGAAAAGATTCCAGACATTATTTCACTTCCTTTATTATAATATTCTAATTGATTTTCTCAACTTTAAGTACAAACAAAAAATTTGTTATTTAATGAATAGATGTCTTCATTTCACTGCTCCACAAATGTTCTCTTTTTCTATTTTTTTATTGATTCGGATAAAAAAGGGGCATTCCGTCCTATACCGATGCATCTAAGATGGAATTACTCTTCCCTGGATGGTTTCCGATCTCCCCATCGGGTCTATAGGATGAAGTATTTGATTTTTCACTCCCTTGAAGGATGGAAATCATTGTATTGATATATTCTAAGGATTGCTTTGTCAGTAGGGCATTGGCCTCTTGAAGCTCAGATATTTTCTGAGTTAGATGTCTCAGTTGATTTCCTACTTCCTTTATGTCTGATGACAATGTTCCCTCTTGTTCCCCTTTCCTTAGGTTTAAACTTGGATAGGTTTGGCTGCGTTTTTTTTCGATAGTATCTAAAGCATTGATATACTCTTGTTTTTCTCCTATAATTTCTAGTAAACCTTTAGCATCTTCTTTTATGAGGGCTTGTTTTTCCTGTTCAAGGCAATTTTTAATGTCCTTTAATATTTCCCTTTGTTTTATGAGAAAATCTATTAGTTCCATATTATTCCTCCACTTTACCTTTTTGTCGATTGATTTTATCTAGAATAACTTTTGCGATTTCTTCAGAAGATACTTGATAGATTCCATTTTCTATTGCCTTTTTAATTCTCTCTATTTTTTCTTGATTTCCTGTTTCTATATGATCTATTTTATCTATATATTTTTTTACCTCTTGACTAGTTTTAGATAGTTCTATGCGATCCTTCAAAGCTTCTGAATCTTCTTTTTTTTCTACGGTATTCTTACAATTTTTTTGATAGATTTGATTGGCATAGGGAATTTGATTGGCACCGTTGATTTTCATTTTTTTCACCTCTTTATATTTTTCATCGGTATTATTGAAAAAAAGTTTATATCCTTTATAAAATATCTACTCCTTCAGTGGCTAATTTGGATCACTCCAAATCAGAGTAAAGTATTTTTCATTGACTTTATTTTAAAAATTTTGGATAGATGTCTTCATTTCGTTGCTTCATGAAACATCTATCCATTTATTTTTCTCATTATTTTAAATTTTTTACTCTTTCAGTGGCGCTGATAATATTGGTAATGCGAATCCCGAAGTTTTCATTAATCACTACTACTTCTCCTTGGGCAATGAGCTTACCATTTACGTAGACCTCTAAGGGTTCTTCCGCATATTTATTTAACTCTATCACTGACCCTGGACTTAGGGATAAGATATCCTTTATGGTTCTTTTGGTTTTGCCTAAAACAACGCTGAATTCCAATGGCACATCCATAATTAAATCTATATTTCGAGGTCGTTCCCCACTTGGTTTATCTTCGAGTTCTCCAAAATGAGGTTTTTGAACAATAACTGGCCCTCTTTTCGGTTGCCCGTCAAAATAAACTTCTGGTTCCGTTTGAGCTTCATATACAGATTCTTGTTGCTCTTGAAGGGGATTGTCTTCCTGCTGTGCTTTTTCCTGTCCAACCATTAGCTCATTTACAATAAGTTTTACCGTATCCATAGTAAAAATCTGCATAATCTCACTATCAATAAGTCCTTCTACAGTCATACGAAAGGCAATTTTTACAATTGGTTCTTCTGGATCAATATCCTCTACCATAATATCCATGTGCTTATCCCAAATTTTTGTCTCAGGGGGATAGATATTAATGTCCTTTTTTAACATGGTTGCCATAGAGGTTGAAGCAGAGCCAATCATTTGATTCATAGCCTCGGAGACTGCACTAATTTCTATCTCGGAGAGTTCTGAGTTTGCATTTGTTCCATCTTCACCCATCATTAGATTAGCAATGATAGAAGCATCGGATACATTGATTGATAATATATTGCTTCCCTGCAATCCTTGCTCAAATTTCACTTGCAATACCACATTGGGTATGGTCAAGTTTTCTTGTAATTTTGTTAAAGTGGTTACTTCCACATTTGGAGTGGTAATATTGACCTTTTTCCCTAAAATCGTAGATAATGCAGTTGCTGCTGTTGCCATAGAAATATTTCCTACTTCTCCTAAAAGATCTTTTTCTTCTACAGTTAAGATGTCATCCCCATCAATCTCTTGATCTTTCTTTAATAAAGCATCAATTTCTTCTTGGGATAAAAAATCATTACTCATCCTGTTCCACATCCTTTTCTACAATATCGATCACCTGTACTGATAGCTTGTCCTTATAAATACCTGGTTGTACTAGAAAGCACCTCTTATCCTCTACATACATATTGAGAGGTTCATTTGCCAATTTATCTAATGGAAGAACATCTCCCTTAGATAATTCCATAAAATCTCTTACTGTTAAATTTACCTTTCCTAAAATTATACTCAAATTTACCTTTGAAGAGAGAAGTCTTTCTTTTATATTTCTACTATACTCTTCATTTCCTTCTAAGTTACTATCATCAAACCAATACTGGGCATAAAGCTTATCCGCTACTTTTTCTATAGATAAATAAGGAATACATAAATTTGCAAAACTTTTTACTCCAGCTACTTCAATGGTAAATGTAATAAGTGCAACAGGCTCGGTAGGGGACATGGTTTGATTTAATTGGGGGTTGCTTTCTAAAGATTCAAAGGAAGGCTCTACTCTTATCACATCCTCCCAAGCTAATTTCATACTATCGATAAATTCTTCAAGAACATCCTGTATAATATTTTTTTCAATATCTGTTAATTCTCGAATCTTAAGAGAGGTTTCAATAGCTTCACCACCACATAATAAATCAATCATTTGAAAACCAAATTGCGAATGAATCTCTAAAAGTAGTGACCCAGTAAGAGGAGGCATTGTAAAAACAGTTAGAAGTGTTGGATTGGGCATGGAACGAATAAACTCCTCATAAGTTATCTGCTCTATAGATGCCACCTGCATTTGTATAGTAGAGCGCACTTGGGCAGAAAGAAAATTGGAAACAATTCTTGAATAATTTTCATAGATAAGCTCCAAAGTATTAATCTGCTCCTTGGAAAATTTATTGGGACGTTTAAAATCATAGGGTTTTACTTTTTGCTTTTCCTTTTCAAGATCCTCTGCTGCGATCTCTCCTGAAGAAATAGCCGATAATAGAGCATCAATTTCTTGTTGTGATAATACTTCTCCCACTACTACACCTCCTGTCTATAACAAATGGATGAACTAAGCAAAACATTCTTCTAACTCAAGTACATTGACAATACGATCTTCTATTTGGATAATACCCTTGATTCCCCGTTGTTCCTTCTCTTCTGCTCGTATTTTTTCAATTCGATCTTGTTCTATATTCATAACTTCATAAATCTCTCCTACCAATAAACCTATCATCTCATTATCTGTCTTTGCAATAATAATATTTTGGTATTTTTGATCTTCTTGTAGTTGTAACTGCAATAGTTTTGAAAGCTCCATAAGGGAAATGACATTTCCCCTTAAATTGATCAACCCCTTTATATAACTTGGCGCATTAGGAACAGGAGTGATATCTATAAGTTTACTAATTTCCTCCACCTGTTCTGTTTTCATTGCATATTGTTGACCTTGTAGATTAAATATCACCATTTGCATATAGATCACTTCCTTTAATCTAATGCCTTATTCAGTGCTTCTAAAACCCTTTCTCCTTGAAAGGGCTTTACAATAAAATCCTTGGCTCCAGCCTGAATAGCATCCATTACCATAGCTTGCTGGCCCATAGCTGAGCACATAATAATCTTAGCATTAGAATCTATTTTTTTTATTTCCTTAACTGCTTCTATTCCATCTACCTCTGGCATAGTAATATCCATAGTAACAATATCCGGTTTTAATTCTTTGTATTTTTCTACTGCCTCAGCACCATTAGCTCCTTCTCCTACTACTTCGAACCCATTTTTTGACAATATATCCTTAATCATCATCCTCATAAATACTGCATCATCTACAACTAGTACACGTTTTGACATTTATCATCCCTCCAACTTTATTATAGATTTATTATTGAAAATATTTTATGTAAAGAACCTGGATGGGGTATAAAAAACAAATGGGCTTTCATTCTTTTCTTATCCGCTAAAAAATAGTTTTCAATAATCAATAAATCATCTTCAATCTGCCCTGCCTCAATATAGGCCGTGGGTAAAATCGCCCCAAACATATCTTGAGCAAAAGCAGGTACTGAAGAAATAAGTGTTAAGTTTAACATCCTAGATAAGGTATTGATGTAAGAAGAGCATATAATATTGCAGATCTCTTGTAATGCCGAAATTACTACCCCATCTAAACATTTTACAATATTTCCTGTTATCATTTCAATTAAATCTAAAGCATCTTTGTCCTTTAAGACAAAGAGAAAATTTCCCGGTATATCCCCTAAAACACGGACAGAAACAGCATTTACCTGTTCTTCCTCTCCCATTGTATCTGAAAATAATTTATCATAGGGTAAAAGTTGCACCATAGGTACCTCCATTTTAATGGGGTGATTTACCATCTGGGAAAGTGCTGTTGCCGCATTGCCACCACCGATATTGGTTAACTCTTTTAAAAAATCTACTTGCATAGGGGTTAAATCCTCTAAACTCAAATCTTCACCTTCTTTTTTCTTATATCATAGCTCCGGGATCTAGAATTAAGGTCACCAATCCATCCCCTAAAATAGTAGCTCCTACATACTCTCGTACCCCCTGTAGGGATTTTCCTAAGGATTTTATGACAATCTCCTGTTGTCCTAATAATTTATCTACAATCAATCCAATGGTTCTTTCTCCTACATTTACAATCACTAAATATTTTTCTTTGGACTCTTCTAAAGGAAGATGCAACCTGTCATTCACCCTTACCACAGGAATGGCCTTTCCTCTATAAACATAAATCTCACCATTATAAGATTGTTTAATATCCTCAGAAACCACATTTACTACCCTTTCAATGAAGCCTAGGGAAATGGCAAAGGTTTCAGAAGCAACCTTTACTAATAATGCTTGAATAATAGATAAAGTAAGGGGAAGATAAATGGTAAAAGTGCTTCCCTTTCCAACTTCACTTTTTACATTAATACTACCACCAAGGGCGCTGATTTTTTCCCTTACTACATCCATGCCCACCCCTCTACCTGAAATATCTGTTACCTGATCATTGGTAGAGAAACCCTGTTTAAAGATCAAATGGATAATTTCTTCTTCATCTAATTCCTCTACCGAAATTCCTTTTTCAATGGCTTTTTTCTTTATCACCTCTGGGTCCATTCCCTTTCCATCATCAGAGACTTGAATAATGGCTTGATTTCCCTCTTGGTAAGCAATTAAATTTATGATACCCCTTGGGTCTTTACCTTTTTCAATTCTTTTTTCCTTAGATTCGATTCCATGATCTACTGCATTCCGCATTAGATGTACAAGAGGATCTCCTAATTCATCTATTACGGTTCTATCTAATTCCGTTTCCTGTCCTTTAATGACCAAATCAATATCTTTATTTAATTCTTTAGATAAATCCCTTACCATCCTCGGGAACCGATTGAATACCCTTTCTATTGGTATCATTCGTATTTTTAAAACTAAATCTTGTAAGTCGGTTGTGATCCTTGCCACCTGTTCTAAAGTTTCCCGTAAATCATTTAATTTGTGATTGCTACTGATTTGCTCTAATCTAGTTCGATGGATCACTAGCTCTGATACTAAATTCATAAAATCATCTAATTTGTGAATATCTACCCTTACCGATTGATTGAGCTTTACTTTTTTTGTAAAGGACGGCGTAGGCTTATCTCCCTTTTTGTCTTCTTTTTTCTTTAACTCCTGAGGTTGAAGCTTTTTCTGTTCTTTTTTTGCTTTTGGATTTTCTAAAACTAAAGGTTGTATCTCCACCTTTTGTATTTCTGAAATTCCCAAAATCAATTTTTCAATCGTCTTCTGGGATTCTTTAGTAATGAAAACCAGCTGAAAAGAGGATTCAAATTTTTCTTCTTCAAGGTTTTCCACACTAGGTATAGACTTTATAATCTCTCCTTTTTCCTCTAGGTTTTTTATCACTAAAAACGCTCGAGCAGATTTAATCAAACAATCCTCTACAAGGAAGACATGAATTTGATAAACAGAATAATCCTGCTCCTTTGCATTTTTGATGATTGTTCTATCATATTCACTCAATTCGATCTCTTCTTCTCTTTCTTGAAGTTCAACCGTAGCTGCAGTAGCTACTAGCTCATCCTCTCCAGTAGTAAACCTATGTAGCTTTTCTATTAAGTCCTTTATATCATGTTCTCCACTTTTTCCATCAGCAATATCTTCTATCATAACAGAAAGCATGTCAAGGCATTCAAATAACACTGTAATAATATCAGAGTTAACCTTTAATTGCCCACTTCGAAATAAATCTAAAATATTTTCCATTTTGTGGGTTAAATCTGACATTTCTTTAAATCCCATAGTAGCAGCCATTCCCTTTAGGGTATGGGCAACTCGAAAAATTTCATCTATGGTTTCACTGCTAGAAGGATTGTTTTCAAGTATCAGCAATTGTTCATTTAAATTTTGTAGATTTTCTCTTGATTCTTCTAAAAAAATGGTTATATATTGAGATGTATCCATAATCTTACCACCCCTTAAATATTTCTATCGTAAAAATAGGTCTTTTTTATTCTTTTTTCTGATATAAGAATGTAGAAACCTTCTCAAAGCCTAACTGCTTATAATTAAATATTGTCTCTGTAGCTCCCACAAATAAAAGGCCTCCTGGCACTAAAGATTCATGGAATTTTTGATAAATTTTATCCTTTGTTTCATTTTTAAAATAAATGATCACGTTTCTACATACAATTAAATGGAAGTCTTTTTCATAGGGATCTAAAATTAGGTCATGTTTTTTAAAGGTCACCTTCCTTTTTATATCTTCTTTTAGAGAAAACTTCCCTTCTCTTTGATCAAAATAAGTAAGTCTATCTTGAAGATCTAGGTTTTTGATTTCATTCAAAGTATAAATCCCCTGTTTTGCCCGCTGTAGGATACTGTTATCAATATCCGTTGCTAATATTTTATGGGTATTTTTCTTGGAAACCTTATCTAAAATAATAGCCAAGGAATAAGGTTCTGCTCCAATGGAACAAGCTGCACTCCAAATCTTTAATGGAGAGAATTTATTCAATAAATGGATTTGTATCTTTTCTTGTAAATCAAGAAATATTTCCTTATTCCGGAAAAACTCTGTTACATTAATGGTGATATAATCCAAAAACTGAATCCTTAGATTTTCGTCCTTACTGATTGCTTTAGAATACTCCTTTAAATTCGTATATCCTGCCCGATTCATAATGGTAAAAATTCGTCTATGAAGCTGGGTAGGCTTGTAAGCTGTTAAATCAATGGATAAATTTTTATATACCCATTGTTCAAAAAATTGAAAGTCCTGTTCCATTCGTCTCACCTTTTTAATAATTCATTTAATTGATTTATTATTTCTTTTAAGGGCAAAACTTGATCTATTACACCATTATGAATGGCAGAACCTGGCATACCAAATATGATAGAGCTCTCTTTATCCTGTGCAATATTCACTCCACCATATTTCTTGGTATCTTTCATCCCCTTTGTTCCATCCTTTCCCATTCCTGTTAAAATAATGGATAATAATTCATCCTTATAAACCCTAGCAGCGGAACTAAAAAGATAATCCACCGATGGTCTCACACCTAAATGTTTTTCTCTTTGATCCAATGCAATTTGTTGCTTCTGGATTGTCATATGAAAATCCCCTGGAGCAATATACACATGTCCTTTTTGTATTCTTTCTCCATTTTGAGCTTCCACTACTTTCAAAGAACATATACTATCTAGGCGCTGGGCAAAAGCAGTTGTAAAACCTTTTGGCATATGTTGAACAATAAAAATAGGAGAAGTCTGCTTATTATTGGGTAGACTATCCATAATCTCCGTTAAGATTTTGGGTCCTCCAGTAGAAGCCCCTATTGCAATAGCAGACCATTTTCTATCTAATAGAGACAATAGTATACTTGACATAGTCGTCCCCCAATTATAAAAATTTCAAATTCTGTCCTACTGTTTTGATCTGTACGGTTTTATCTTCTAAATCCAAAATCAAGGTTCTTCCTGAGTTTCCCCCTACATCTTCTGCTAATATAGGAATCTGTAATTGTTGTAAGATCTTATGTACAGCTATAATATTTCGATTCCCAATATCCATAATAAGACTTTTATCTGAAAACTGAAACATACTGGCTCCTCCTGCGATTTTCGCCACAAGGCCTTTTTTACAGGTTCTCTTATCTAATAATTCCTGTACCATTTGAGGAATCGCTAAATCAGCAAATTTTTCTTTTTTAGCTCCTTTTTGAAATTGATTACTATTCGGTAACATAATATGAGCTAATCCCCCTATATTAGAGAATTTATCATAAATACATATTCCTACACAGGAACCTAATCCTAGGGTAATAATCCTATTTGGTGCCTTTGATATTTTATAATCTGCTATTCCTACTTTAATTTCTTCTTTCATCTCTACCCCCGAACATTCTCCCATAGATTAGCTATCTTGTATCATATGCATTAGCTCTTTTTGCTGTCCCCCTTGAAAGATCTCTTCGATTTCCAAAAATATGATGATCTTATCATCCTTTCTAATCAATCCTTTTATATAGTGGGGAGCAATCCCTTTCACCATTCCAGAGGGCCTTTCAATCTTATCATCTTCAATAGACTTCACTTCATTTACAGAGTCTACCAATATCCCAATTTTATATTTTTCTAGTTGAATCACTAAGATTTTACTATCTTCCCTATAATCCGTGCTTTCTTTAAATAAACGCTTATTTAAATCTATAATAGGTAAAATGCTATCTTGGTAATTTAAAATACCCAACACATGATCAGCAGTTTCAGGTAATGGCGTGATGGTACTATATTCAATGATCCTTTCTACATAATCTATGTGAATGGCATATTCTTGTTTGGCAATATGACAAATCACCATTTGTGTCTGACTCACAATATCTCCCTCCTTTGAAAAATAAGTTTTTTACATCCCCTATAACATTTATCGTCATTTACAGATAATTATTTACCCCATTCTTTTTAAGTCCTAACAAAAAAAGGTAAACTCTTGCCACTGAAAAAAACCCAATCAATACCTAGATTTTAAACAAGGCATTGGACTAGGTTTTTATCCTATTTGATATATTAGAGCTTAAATCGTAAAATAATATTTCGTAGATCTTGAGATAATTGAGATAATCCTTCACTGGAACTTGCAACCTCTTCCATAGAAGCAGATTGTTCTTCCATAGATGCTGTAACTTCCTCAGTAGCAGCAGAATTTTCCTCTGCAATAGAAGATAAATTTTCTAAAGTATTGAGTATATCTTTTTTCATATCATCCATTTCTTTTCCTGCATGATCCAATTCTTCTATTGCTCTTTGGGACTGTCTCATTGCTTCTTCAATTAATTTATATTTATTCTTGTTATTTACAACACTTTGACTCTGTTCTTGAACAATCTCAAATGTCCTTTTCATAGTATCTACAGCATTTTGAGCATTACTTTGTAATTCACTTACAATTTGTTCAATAGTACGGGTAGAATCTGCTGATTGCTCCGCTAATTTTCTAATTTCTTCTGCTACTACTGCAAACCCTTTTCCCGCTTCTCCAGCTCTTGCTGCCTCTATAGCTGCATTTAAAGCTAATAGATTGGTTTGTTCTGCAATAGAGGCAATCATATTACTAGCCTGACTAATTTTTTGGGAGCTTTCATTGGTTTTTTCGATTACGCTGTAAATATCTTTAGTAGCCTCATTATTTTCTTCTGTTATATTAGATAGATTTTCCATTTCTGTTAATCCTTCATTGACAACTTTAGTAACATTTTTTACGCTAGAATTGATATTTTTTGCATATTCTAAATCCCTATCAATCACTTTTCCTAATCGTACCGCCTTTGAAGCCCCTTCCTCTGTATTTTGGGCTTGCTCTGCAGCTCCCTTGGCCATTTGTTCTATGGTTCTAGATACTTCCTCTGCTGCAGTAGCAGATTGTTGAGAAGTTGCAGTTAACTCTTCAGAGGTTGCAGCAACTTGTTCAGAGGAATCATTAATTTGTTTTATAATATTTCTAAGGGCATCTGTAATACTTTGAAATGCTCTAGATAAATCTCCTACTTCATCTTTTCTATTTAAATCTTTTTCAGATACGTCATTCGTAAGATCTAATTCTTCTACAATCTTTTTAGAATATTCTACTGCATTAACAATTGGTTTTGTAAGTGTATTTCCAATAAAAAATATAATAACCATACTAATGAGTATTATAAGTGCAACAACTAATGCAATTGCCCTTTGTAATTCCGGAATAGCTGATAATACTTCATCTTGATTAGCTACCATTACAAAGGTCCAATCGGTACCTTCAATTGGTGTATAGGCTGTATATAAATCTTTTCCCTCAAAGGAATACTTACTTATTCCTTCTTTTTCGGTTAAGATTTTTTGAAATACTGTTGCTAAGGACTTTAAGCTTTCATCCTTTTGCACCTCTGCGATAGGATTAAATTGATTCATTACCTTTTCCTCATCAGGGTGAGCAACTACTGTGCCCTGCCTATTTATCATATAGGCATATCCTTCTTCCCCATAACCAGTATCCTTAGTGATTTCACTTAGAGCATTTCCATTTTTCCTTCCTAGTAAAGCGCCTACTACTTTCCCATTTTTTTCAATGGGTGCTGCATACATCAAAACCGTTTCTCCTGTTACTTTACTGATAATCACATCGGACACATTGCTTTCTCCATCTAAGGCCTTTTTTACATAATCTCTATCTTGTAGATTAGCAGTGGAACCACCAGAATAATGAGCAGTCCCATTAGACTCTACAACTGCTATATCCAAAAAATCTGTTCTTTTCAACTGTCTTTGTAGTATGGGCTGCTGAATCTTCCAATCCATACTTCGAATATCTTCTATTAAGGCGATCGTTTCCAATGTTCGGCTTTGAGTTTCCTCTCTACTTTGAGTCAATTTTGCCCCTTCCTTGGCTAATGAAGAAAGGGATTCTTCTGATGCTTTAGTAAGAGCGTCACCAGCATCTTTCATTGAGATAAATCCTATAGTAATAGATGATGCTAAGATTAAAACTAAAAAACAAGCAACTAGTTTTGCTTTGATGCTTTTTGTCTTCATCCCTTTAAAAATATCTTTGATCCTAATTTTTTTCATCTCGTTCCTCCTTTTTACATTATTCAACCTTTTATTTTGTTATTTTTACATACAATACTATTATTCCTGTCTCTTATACACATCTGACGCTGCCGACGATCTTACGCGTGTA
>USMD01000041.1 GCA_900555725.1 uncultured Garciella sp.
CGCGTAAGATCGTCGGCAGCGTCAGATGTGTATAAGAGACAGACTTTACCTGTACAATAATCCACTGTTTCTACAGCCTTTACAGCTGCCTCAACTACTCCAGTATGGCCAACCATATCTGCATTGGCATAGTTTAATATCATAAGATCATATGTCCCTGAGTCAACTGCTTCTAATACCTTATCAGTTACTTGGTAGGCACTCATTTCAGGTTGTAGATCATAGGTAGCTACCTTTGGAGAAGGCACCAATACCCGATCTTCCCCTTTAAATTCTTTTTCTACTCCTCCATTGAAAAAATAGGTAACATGGGCATACTTTTCTGTTTCTGCAATTCTAAGTTGATGCATTCCTTTTTGACTGATATATTCTCCAAGGGTATTTTCTATTCCTTGGGGCAAATATGCCACATCTACATTTTCAATTGTTTTATCATACTGGGTCATAGTCACAAAAGTAAGGGGAAAATGACTCTCCTCCCTTTCAAAGCCATTAAAATCTTGATCTACTAGTGCTCTTGTAATTTGTCTTGCCCGATCGGGACGAAAATTAAAAAATATAACAGAATCCTTTTTCTTTATGGTAGCAATAGGGCCTTGCTGATTGCGTATAATAGTAGGCAAAACAAACTCATCGGTGGTATTATCATGATAAGCTTGCTCTATAGCTTCTTTAGGAGAGGTTGCATATTCCCCCTTTCCTAAAACCATTGCCTCATAAGCCAATTGGGTTCTTTCCCACCTCTTATCCCGATCCATAGCATAGTATCGTCCTGCTATAGTGGCAATTTCTCCTACACCGATTTTCTTTATCTCTTTTTGCAGTTGTTTTAAATAATCTCCTGCACTTTTGGGAGGAGTATCTCTACCATCTAATAAGCAGTGAATATAGACATTATGAATTCCCTGTTTTTTAGCTAATTCTAACAGGGCATATAAATGGGTATTATGGCTATGTACCCCCCCGTCAGATACTAATCCCAATAGGTGTAGTGCAGAATTATTTTTCTTTACATTTTCTATAGCCTTTAAAAAGGCTGGATTTTCAAAAAAAGAACCTTCTTTTATACTTTTGGAAATACGAGTGAATTCTTGATAGACAATACGACCAGCCCCTAGATTTAAGTGTCCTACCTCAGAATTTCCCATTTGCCCCTCTGGTAAGCCAACGGCTAATCCACTTGCCTGAAGAAAAGTATGAGGATATTTCTTCCATAATCTTTTTAGATTTTCAGTTTTTGCCTCATTTATTGCATTTCCTTTTTTCTTTGCAGAATATCCAAATCCATCTAATATGATTAATGCTGTTATTGGTTTTTTCACTTTTATTCCTCCTCATGGAAGAGAGTTCACTAATAATTAACGATAGCAGCAAATTGATCTGCTTTTAAACTGGCACCACCTACTAAAGCACCATCAATATGGGGTTGGTCCATTAAATCTTTAATATTATTAGGCTTTACACTTCCACCATATTGAATTCGTATTTTTTGAGCTGTATCTTCATTTACTAATTCGCCAACTTTTTCTCGGATCCAACCACATACTTCATTCGCTTGTTCATTGGAAGCAGTTTTCCCTGTCCCTATAGCCCAAATAGGCTCATAGGCAATAACTAGACGTGAAATTTCTTCCTTTGTCAAATCCTTTAAAGCTTGTTCTACTTGAGAAGTTACAATGGGCTTTGCCTTACCTTGCTCTCTTTCTTGCAAAGTTTCTCCTACACATATAATAGGAATAAGATTTAATTTTAATGCCTTTTTTACCTTTTTATTTACCGTTTCATCTGTCTCATTAAAATATTGCCTTCTTTCAGAATGACCGATAATTACATACTCTATCCCTAATTCTTTTAACATTTCTCCAGATACTTCCCCAGTATAAGCCCCATTTTCCTCAAAATGCATATTTTGAGCTCCAACTTTTATAGAAGTATCTTTTACTAAATCTTTTACCTCTGCAAGGGAAAGGTAGCTAGGGCATAACACAACATCTACCTTTGCATTTTCCACCAAAGGAATCAATTCCTTTACCAATGTTTTTGACTCTCCTATGGTGTTATTCATTTTCCAGTTTCCTGCAATAATCGGCTTTCTCATAAAACTTCCCCCTTTATTTATCTTCCAAAACACTAATTCCAGGTAATTCTTTTCCTTCTAATAATTCTAGAGAAGCTCCTCCTCCTGTGGAAATATGGGTCATTTGTTCTCCATAACCTAATTTCTTTACAGCAGCAGCAGAATCTCCTCCACCTATGATGGTTGTAGCATGACTGTCAGCTAGGGCTTTTGCAATAGCTTCTGTCCCCCTGGCAAAGGCAGGTATTTCAAATACTCCCATCGGGCCATTCCATACAATGGTGTTTGCATTTTCAATTACCTTTGAAAAAGATTCAACACTTTTTTCCCCAATATCTAATCCCATAAGATCAGAAGAAATTTCATGACTAGATACTGTTTTGTGTTCTACATCTGCCTTAAGCTCTTTGGCCACAACAACATCTACTGGAAGTAAAAGTTCTACTCCTTTGTCTTGGGCTTTATGTAATAATTCTTTGGCTAGATCTATCTTATCTTCTTCCAAAAGAGAAGTACCTACTTCATACCCTTGGGCCCTTAGAAAGGTATAGGACATTCCCCCTCCTATAATTAGGGAATCTACCTTTTCTAACAAATGATTAATTACTCCAATTTTATCAGATACCTTTGCTCCTCCTAAAATAGCAACAAAAGGTCTCTCTGGGTTTTCTAAAGCTCCTCCCATAATTCTTAATTCTTTTTCTATTAACAATCCTGCATAGGCAGGTAAAAATTTAGCAATTCCTACTGTAGAAGCATGGGCTCTATGGGCAGTTCCAAAAGCATCGTTAACAAAAATATCTGCTAAACTGGCTAATTCTTTAGCAAACTCTTCTCCATTTTTTGTTTCTTCTTTTCTAAATCTTACATTTTCTAAAAGAACTACCTCTCCATCTTTCATATTAGAAACAGCTTTTCTAGCACTTTCTCCCACTACCATATCATCTGTAGCAAAAGTAACTTCCTGACCTAATTGATCGGCTAAATTTTGAGCCACAGGCTCTAAACTATATTTTTTATTCACTTTCCCCTTGGGCCTTCCTAGATGGGAAATTAAAATCAACTTTGCTCCTTGTTCTATCAGATATTGGATAGTTGGTATTGCAGCAACAATTCTTGTTTCATCTGTAATTTTCCCATTTTCATCCAAGGGCACATTAAAATCTACTCTCATAATTACCCTTTTCCCTTTTACATCCACATCTTGAATGCTTTTTTTATTAAGCATATAAATTTCCTCCTTATTCCTATGGATAAAAATATAAAGGATCCGGTCCCATAGTATAATACTACTATAAAACCGGACCTGCTTACAACAATTTCCTATGTTTTTTGTGATTAGATCAATAATTATAGTCCTTGCTCACCAATATATTTTACTAAATCTACTACCCTATTGGAATAACCCCATTCATTGTCATACCAACTTATAACCTTAATCATATTTCCTTCTATAACCATGTTAGAAAGACCATCTACAATAGAAGATCGTGGATCTTGTTTATAATCCATAGATACCAATGGTTCTTCACTGTATCCTAAAACTTGATCATCAGCTGCAGCCTTTAAGGTAGCATTTAATTCTTCTGTTGTCGTCTCTTTTTCCACTTCAAAAACAACATCTACTAAGGAAACAGTTGGAGTAGGTACCCTCATAGCCATTCCATTTAATTTTCCCTTTAATTGAGGTAATACGAGGGCAACAGCCTTAGCTGCACCAGTAGTAGTAGGAATAATATTTTGAGCTGCTGCTCTTGCTCTTCTTAGATCGGAATGAGGCAAATCAAGAATTCTTTGGTCGTTGGTGTAGGAGTGCACTGTAGTCATTAATCCCCTCTTAATACCGAACTTTTCATCAATAACCTTAGCAACAGGAGCTAAGCAGTTTGTGGTACAAGATGCATTAGAAATAATATGATGGTTTTGTGGATCATATTTGTCTTCATTTACTCCCATTACAATGGTGATATCTTCATTTTTCGCTGGCGCGGAAATTACAACTTTTTTTGCTCCTGCTTTTAGATGTTTAGAAGCACTTTCCTTATCTTTAAATCTTCCAGTTGATTCTACCACTATATCAACACCTAATTCTCCCCATGGCAGCTTCTCTGGATCCTTTTCTGCATAGACTTTAATTTCCCTTCCATTTACAATAAGAGCATTATCCCTTACTTCCACTTTCCCAGGAAATTTTCCAAAAACGGAATCATATTTTAAAAGATGGGCCAAAGTGGATGGATCTGTTAAATCATTAATAGCAACAATTTCAACTTCTTCTACATTTCTTAAAAATTTTGCTTTTAAAGCATTTCTTCCAATTCTCCCAAAACCATTGATTGCTACCTTTACTGACATTTAAATTCCTCCTCATAATATAAATATTAATATTATTTTTCGATGATAGCCCTTGCAGCACTCTCATCGGTTACTAACAGAAAATCTTTTCCAATTTTGCTAGTGGCTTTAATTGCTTCAGCTTTATTTGCTCCTCCTGCCACTGCAATTACATAAGGAATTTTTTTTAAATCTCCTATCCCTATGCCTACACTGCTAGAACGGTAGATTACATTCCCATCCTTATCAAAATAATGTCCAAAGGCTTCTGCCACAGCATTTTTCCCCTTTAGAAAATTTCTTTTTTCTTGGGATAATCCTCTTTTTTCAACCATTATGTCTGCTCTACCGATCCCTATAATTAATACATCCAGCTTCTTTAATTTCTCTAAAGTATATTTTATGATAGGTGTTTCCTTTAAAGTCTCTAAAATTTTCCCTTCTACATCATCGGGCATATGTAATAATTCATAGTTTCCATGGAGCTTATCGGCTAACTGAACTGCAATATTGTTGGATTGATTGTTGGCAACTTTCCCCATTCCTCCTCTAGCAGGAATCACAGAAACATTTGTTAAATTCATAAAATCCATTTCCTTTGCTATAGCAGATACACTAGATCCACCAGTTACTCCAATAATCATACTATCCTTTAAAATATCTTTTATATAATCTGCCGCTGCTTTTCCCATTAAATCTAAAACTTTTGGATCTTTTTCTACGTTTCCTGGCACAACAATAACATTTTGTAAAGATAATACTTTTTTTGTCTCTATTTCTACAGTAGATAATCCTCTTATGTTATGAATCAATTGTTGCAAATCTCTTAATAAGGTTTTTCCTTCATCTGTTACTATCATACCCTGTCTTTGTATTTTTATAAGGTTTTTTTCCTGTAGCTTACTGGTTTCATCCCTTATAACCCTTTCTCCTAATTTTAAATTGCTTGCTAAAGTACGTCTTCCTATAGGCTGATAGTAAAGGATGTTTAACAAAATATGATATCGTTTTTCAATAAGCTCAAACATCTCTGGAACTATTTTTCTCTGAAGCTCGATGATTTTTCTATCGTCCATATAGGTCCTCCACTATGTAAATTATTTTGAAAAAGCTATTATCATTAGTTTAACTATGTATTGTAAAAATATACTTTGAGATCGGGACAATTATTGTCCCTGTGGGTCTCTAATATTATTGTATTACAAATACTAATACTTATCAAGTATTATTTTCTAGAAAATAAAAAGCAGCAAAGCTGCTTTTTATACATATCTTTTTCTTTTAGAAGAAGAAAGAATTCCCATTTCATCACGATATTTTGCTACCGTTCTCCTTGAAATTTCTACCTCTCTGCCCTTTAAAATATCAGCAATCTTTTGATCACTAATGGGTTTTTGACTGTCTTCTTGCTCAATAATCTTTCTAATGATATCTTTAATTCCCTCAGAAGCAATCGTATCTCCACTTCTTTTTTCAATTCCGCTATTAAAAAAATATTTTAGTTCAAATAGTCCTTTAGGAGTCTGTACATATTTTCCATTAACCGTCCTACTAACTGTTGACTCATGGATATCTAACTTTTCTGCGATCTTTCTTAGAGTAAGGGGTTTTAAAGCGGTAACCCCTTGTTCAAAAAAATCTTTTTGAATTTCTAAAATACAGCATACTACATTATATAAAGTATTTCGTCTTTGTTCGATACTTTTAATCAACCACATAGCTGATTCTAACTTTTCATTTAAATATTTTGAAGTCAGGGATGATTTATCCTCTTGCTTTAATAAACTTTTATAGAAATTGCTAATTTTCAATCTTGGATTCGCAGTATCATTTACAATGACTATATATTCGCTACCAATCTTTTGTATATAAGCATCAGGGGCAATATAGCGAACATTTTGATCACTTGCAAATAGCCTCCCTGGCTTAGGTTCTAGAGTCTTAATAAAATCTTTTATGTCTTGTACCTTTCTACAGGAGATTCCTAATTTTTTTGAAATCACTTGAAATCGATTATTCGCCAAATTCACTAAATCTTCATAAATAATCTTTTCCATTATTTTATCCCAATGATCCATTTCCTTTAATTGAATAGCCAGGCATTCTCTAAGATCCCTTGCTCCAACACCTGAAGGGTCAAAACTTTGAATCAGGTATAATATATTTTCAACATCCGATGGCTTTTCATGTAAAATGTGAGCAATTTCTCTTATGTCTAATGTAAGATATCCATTACTATCAATGCATTCAATCATATATTCTCCTATTTTTTTATACTGGGGTTTTACAACAGAAATATGCAATTGAAACAATAGATGTTCCTTTAAGGTAGTGGAATCCTTTACATAGTTTTCTTGATTGTACTCCTGTTCACTAGTTTCCCTTTGTCCCCCATAATAATAGGTGTCATTATGGTCAAAATATTTCTCCCAATCAATTTTTTCCTTATGATCCTGCTCACTTTTATCCAATTGCCCATTATTAAAATAATTATCCTCTGCTAGTTCGATAATAGGATTTTTCTCTAATTCTTGCTCAATAAGATGGTTTAATTCAAAGGAAGACAACTGTAATATCTCAATAGCCTGTCTTAATTCAGGTGTCATAATTAATTGTTGCTTTTGCTCCAATTGCAACCCAAAATGGAGTCCCATAGTATCTCCTCCTTTTCTTTACCTAACCTATTTATATTATAGCACATTTATAATCATTCATAATGCAAAATCTATTCCAATAATATAAAAAATCATCCTTTTGGATGATTTTTATAGATTTCCCTCTGCTTCAAAATTTTTTGAAATATATTTTTCTGCATTTACTCCAGCGATGGCACCATCTGCCGCTGCCGTAATAATCTGTTTTAAGGACTTTTGCCTTACATCTCCTGCAACAAATATTCCTGAAACATTGGTTCTCATTTCCTGATCTCCGATAATATAACCTTTTTCATCAATTTTCACTAATCCCTCAAATAACTTAGAATTAGGAGTATATCCTACATATACAAAAACTCCCTCCGCTTTTAATTCACTGATTTCATTTGTCTTTTTGTTTCTTAATACCAGGGATTGTACTACTCCCTCTCCTTTCACTTCTTCTACAACGCTATCCCAAATAAAATCAATTTTTTTATTGGCAAATGCTTTTTCTTGTATGGATTTTGCGGCCCGCAGCTCATCCCTTCTATGAATAATAGTAACCTTATTTGCAAATTTTGTTAGATAAATTCCTTCCTCTACTGCTGCATCTCCTCCTCCTATTACTACAACATGCAAACCTTTAAAGAATCCTGCATCGCATGTAGCACAATAGGATACACCTCTCCCTCGATATTCCATTTCCCCTTTAAAGCCAGCTAGCCTAGGCTCTGCCCCTGTACAGATAATCATAGTCTTTGTTTCATAGCTTCCTTTATTGGTTTGAATTCGAAAAAGCTTATTTTCTTTTTCTATACTTTTTACCTCTTCTTGAGCAATTTGAGCTCCAAAATTTTCACATTGTTCTTTCATTCTTTCAGCTAATATAGGGCCAGTAGGTTTGTCTCTGGAACCCGGATAATTGTCTATTTCATAGGTACTTGTAATTTGTCCCCCTACTTGTCCCTTTTCTAAAATAAGTGTTTTAAGCCTACCTCTAGCAGCATATAATCCTGCAGCTAACCCAGCTGGTCCAGCTCCAATAATAATAGTATCATAATTTTTACTCATTGATATCCCTCCCGTATTTATATTACCCTCGTTAATATAAATTAATCTATTGTGCTAGTTGATTTAAGAGATAGATGTTTCACATTAGGCGACTTAAGTACTCCTTTTTTACCTAGATCTAGAAGAGCTTATATTTTTTCTAAATCCAAAACAGTTTTGCTTATATTAGTAGCATGGTCTGCAATTCTCTCTAAATTACTTAAAATGTCTAGGAAAATAACTCCTGAACTAGGTTGACATAATCGCTTATTTAAACGATGAATATGCTCAGCTCGATAATTTTCTTCCATTTCATCAATTTCTTCCTCTTTCTCATAAATGGTTCTTGCCAAATCAATATTATCTGTCTCTAAAGAAGTAATCACATCGGAAATCATGCTGTTTATTTTTTCTATCATCCCCTTAAGTTCATCAATGGCAATGTTTGAAAAGGAAAGATTATGTTCTAACCTATATTGGGCTAGTTCTACTAGATTTTCTGAGTGATCTCCGATTCTTTCTATATCACTAACTGTATGATACAAATTTGTTGTTCTTAATTCATCTTTTTCTGAAAGATTGGAATTAGACAATTTTACAAGATAGTGTGTAATATCTCGATTTAATTGATTAATGACTTCCTCCTTTTCAAATACTTTCTCTATTAGTTTTTCATCTTCTGTAAAGAAAGCTTGTAGGGCTTTATTCATATTCTCTAAAGCGATTCTACCCATCCTAGCAGTTTCTTTTACTACTTGTCCCACTGCAATTGCTGGGTTTTCTAAAATTCTTTCATCTAAAAACTTCAAGCCCCCTAAATCTTCCTTTTCTTCACCAGGTAATGCCTTCTCCGCAAGCTTTACCAGCCCTCTTCCAAATGGGAATAAGATAACTGTATTAAAGACATTAAACAAAGTATGAGTATTAGCTATTTGTCTAGACACATCACCTATCACTTGTCCATCTATCATTGTTGTTCCAGAAATAGATATAATAAATTTATAGATTGGATTTAAACCATCACTAAACAAACCAATTGCACCTACTATAATCATAAATATAATCGTTCCTATAACATTAAAAATTAAATGAATAAAAGAAGCCCTTTTGGCTAGAATAGAAGCTCCAATACTAGAAAGCATAGCCGTAACACAAGTTCCGATATTTTGTCCCATTATAATAGGTACTACCAATTCCAAGGGAGTTACTCCTGGTATATTATTAAAGGCCCCAGAAATCGCCAATGCCTGCAATAAACCTACCGAGGCACTACTGCTTTGAATAATAGCAGTGAAGGCAAAACCCACCAATAATCCTAAAATTGGACTGCTACTAACCGATACTAATAAATTTTTAAAACCCTCATGATTCCGTAAAGGTGCCATGGAATCAGACATAAAATTCATTCCAATAAATAAAACTCCAAATCCTAAGATAACAGTTCCTATTTGTTTGGTTTTATTTTTCTTTGCAAATAAATATATACTGGCTCCAATACCAATGGCTAAAGTAGCATAATCTGTTATCTTAAAGGCAATTAATTGAGCTGTTATAGTGGTTCCAATATTAGCCCCCATAATAACCCCTGTTGCTTGAAAAAGATCCATAAGTCCTGCATTTACAAACCCCACTACCATTACAGTAGTAGCGCTACTACTTTGAATGATACCAGTTACAACGGTACCGACTAGCACACCCATCAACCGATTATTGGTAAGTATCTCTAAAAGTCTTTTCATACGGTCTCCGGCAATATTTTTTAGACCGTCACTCATAATGGTCATTCCATATAAAAATAAACCTAGACCTCCAAATAAGGTCATCAACATCTCTGCTGTCATTCCGCAAAACCTCCTATATTTTTGGAATTTTCCTTTTACCTACAATCTTTTTTATTACACAATTGTAAATTTTTCACTAAAACTATAAAATTTTGTCGAATTAAACCAATCCAACAAAATCTAATTGCCTCATAACTTCATAGACAATAATGGCAACAGAATTCGACAAATTTAAAGATCTTGCATCTTCTACCATAGGGATTCGTATGGTACGATCTGGATTTTTTGCCAATAAGTCCTTAGGAAGTCCTGCTGTTTCCTTTCCAAATAAAATAAAACATCCGTCTTTATAATTTATTTGAGTATAATGATTCCCTCCCTTAGTAGTTGCATAATAAAAATCTTCGTCAGGATATTTCTTGAAAAACTCTTGAAGACTATCATGATATTCAATATCTAATAAGTGCCAATAATCCAGCCCTGCTCTTTTTAGATATTTACTTTCCAAAGAAAAGCCTAAAGGTTTTACTAAATGAAGTTTTGCATGAATGGCTGCACAGGTTCGTACAATGTTCCCAGTGTTTTGTGGAATCTCTGGTTCAACAAGTACAACATGAATTCCCATATCTCTCCTCCTATTCTCTCCCCCCCCTTTAGATAAGCCCTAAATTATTATAGCAGTTTTTTAAACTTTTAACATTTACTGAATTGTTTTTTTACACCTTTTTAACTGAATTTTAACCTAATCTTAACAAATATAATTTATAATATAAACAGAGTTTTTGGCTTCAGATGGAGTTTTTACTCCAGCTGAAGCTACCTAACAGAATTCTAAGTATCGGTATTTTCGATACTTAGAATTCGTTGTCCTTTAGGGGAAATCGTTATCCAGGGACATAGCTGCCGTTATCTCCCACTTTGATAGAAGTGGGAGTCTTACGACAGGTAGTCATCGGATAAATTTTTCAAGCACAGCTGCTACTCCCTCATTGTCATTAGATAAAGTAATATAATCCGCTTTTTCTTTAATATCTTCTCTAGCATTTTCCATAGCTACCCCTAAGCCTGCGTATTGGATCATAGATTGATCGTTATAACTATCTCCAATAGCCATCACCTGATCTTTATCAATTTTGTAGTAATCGGCTAAAAATTCAATGGCTCTTCCTTTTGTAGCCTCTACATTAGTTAACTCTATATTATTAAAACTAGAACTTGTTATAAATGCATCCTCTATGCTATAAATTTTTTCTAAGACCTTTGAAACCTTATCTTCATCCCTGTCCCACATAGTTAATTTTAGTATATCTTCTTTTATATCCCATATAGAGGAGATATCATTCAAAGGACAAGTAGGAATAGAAAAGGAAGGATCTATTTTTGTCTCTTTTAACAGAGAAGGTTGAAACCCTTCCATAGATCTTAAGGAGTAAACCATACCTTCACTATAGAAATGATAATAAATATCCATATCTTCACAGATTTCTACAGCCTTTATTAAGGTTTTTTTATCTATAGGAAAGGTCTTTAAAATATTTTCCCTCACCCCTTTAATAATGGCACCATTACATGCAATAATAGGAGTTTTTAATCCTATATAATTAGCGTAAAATGCAGCAGAAACAAGTATTCTTCCTGTTGTTATGACAATTTTTACTCCCTTTTTTTGGACTTCTATTAACACTTTTTTAGTTCGATTACTAACTTTTTTTTCACTATCTAAAAGTGTCCCATCCATATCAATCGCTACTAATTTGTACTTCATAATAACTCTCCCTTCTATTTCTCTTACTTAAATCATATACTCTAATTTTTAATATTACAACTGTTTATCTATGTATAAAAAAATAGCCTTTATTTTTTTAAATCTAAGGCTATCCTTTTCTTTGTACTTTTTACTAATTTTTCGATCTTTGGATAAGCTTTCAATGTCCCATAGGTCACAAGAGGACGTCCAAAGCTTACTAAATGAAGTCTTCTAGAACTAAAGCCTCCTATTCTCATCCAATTATTTACAGTATTTATTGTTCCAACAATATATAATCCCTCTAAACTTTTATTACAGATCTGATACATATCTTGTAGTGCCCGTAATACAAGTTGTGGCTGTTGCTGTCTGCTTACGGTAAATACATCTACTCCATATTCATCCTGCCCTATATAAATCAAATGCCCATAATCCTTTTTTTCTAGTTTGTCAAAGGTTTTTAAATTTAAAATCTCTTCCTTTGTAGGAATACGATCCATTGGCAATTGATTGACATGAATATTTGCAGCAATACAGGTGGAATGAGTGCCTCCCACATCATGATAAACTACCATCATAACTATCAACTCCTAAATTTTTTTATTGTTTATTAAAATTTAAACCCATTCTTTCACTTTAATAGCTTCTCTAGGTCTCCCTTTGAAGAAATTGCAGAATATATTTTTATCTTTTGTTGAAAGGTAAGAGAATCCAATAAATCCTTTATCTCTTCCTGATTAATGGCTATTTCTTGGTTTGGGTTTTTTATAAATTTTTCTATAGATTGTTGTATTTTATTTACCTTTTCCTTTTGTCCTTGATCCTTTAGATCTTTTTCTAGATAATCTAATTCCTCTAAAACTTTATCTAATGCTTCTATGGTCCCTTGTTCTAATTGTTTTTTTGAAGGTTTCTTTAAATTTTTTCCATCTAAAATCCCTTTCTTTTTTGCTTCTAGAATCAATTTCCCCTCTTGAACCTTAAGGGAGTCTATAGGTAAAAATAAATATTTTTTATCTATTTTTACAGTTTGTTTCTCAATTATAATTTTTCCCTCTTCTTGGGCATTTAATAATATAAAAAATATTTCCTTTGGAATAGGTAATTTTCCTAGATGAATTTTATTAATTTTATATTCTATAAAAGGTTTGCTATAGGATACTTGTCCTTGGGTCATTACTAAAAAGGAAATTCCTTTATATTTTATAGTGGCATGAACATCAAAGTCATTTTTAGGGATCTCTATTTTCATTTCCTCTATAGTGAAATCTTCTATCTTTTTATTTCCTTTTATATATTCTTTTAGTAGGAAATTTATTTCCCCCTGATTTAAAATGATTTTTCCTTGGCCTTGGAGGGAACTTTGAATTTCTTGTAAAATTTGAGGGTTTGCTACCATATCAGCCTTTGATCTAGGTTTCCATAGGGCTAAACCCACTATAAATAATAAAATAATAATCCCAAAAATGATCCTCTTTTTTTTCTTTCTTTTTTTAGTCATTTATATCACCTAAAGATATTTTTATTCATTATATTCCTTTCTTTATTCTAATATTCTTTCAATAGTTTCTCCTTTTGTACCTACTACCATTAATTTATCTACAGGTTGATAATAATCTTTATGTAATAATTCTCTTTGTATTACTTTTCCATTTTTATATAGAACTTTATACACATGAACTTGATAACCACTCTTTCCTTCTCTTTCTACTTTTTTATAAGTTATATCTTTGCTGGAATCCCTTTGGTAGATAGTTTTGGGTGAAATGGTTAAAATGATTTCTGTTTCTAAACTAATTTCTTGTTTTAGTTCCTTATTGCTATATAAATTGGCAATTATCTGATTGTTTTCTATATACATTTCAATATAAATGGGATAGTCCGAGTTGTTTTTAAATTTGAAATCCTTCCAGTCTCCTGCAATAGCAGCATCCTGTCCAAGGGGAACATAACTTACAGGCATAGAATGATGCTGTCTTTCTACAATCTCTAAATTAGCGCGAACCACTGCATTATATAGTGTAGTAGATACCTGACATACTCCCCCTCCCACATCTGACTGCAACCTTCCATTTACTATAACAGGAGCATCTTTATATCCATTGGCTTTGGTAATAGGTCCAATGGTCTTATTTACAGAAAATATCTCCCCTGGTAAAAGAATTTTTCCATCTGTCATATCTGAAGCAATCCTTAAATTTTCTACTCTTTCCTTAGCTTGAGGATTAAAATTAGTAGAAAAACTTGCTATTTTTTCATTAATAGTGTTTAAAATCTCTTGGGTAATTTTAGGAACAACTTCCTTCACTGGCAACTCTATGGTTTGCTCCTTAGAAAATTGTAAGTACTCTCTTATAATTTCTTCAAGTTTTTTCTCTTCTAGCATTCTGCCAGTTTTTTCTGACAGGATCTTAATTTGCTGATCTTTTAATTCTATTTGAGCATCTTCAGCTTTGATATTCACCTTTTCTTCTAGTTGATCTATTATTTTTTGTATCTTATTAGAGTCCATGCTTATTTCTAAAGGGAGCTTTTTTTCTTGATTTCTAAATTGAAAATAAGTCCTTATTTTATCCAATAAGTTTCCATCTCTTCCTAAATAATAAGCCTGGTCAACGGTTTTCTCTATATCATATTGAATATTAAAATCTCTATAGGGAATTTTCCATTTTTCTTCTTGGTAAGAAAAAACTAAACTTTTTTCTCCTATGATTTTTCCTATATTTTCTGCTAATTTTACCTTTGCCTGCTCCCTAGTGAGATTGCCAATCTCTACTCCATAAACTTTTATATGTGGATAAATTATATTTCTAGAAATCCAATAAGCTTTAAAAATAAAAATCAAAAAAAGGCAAGTAATGAAAATAATAGCTACTTTAAATTTCCTATGATAAATCATACCTCGTATCTCCATTAAAAGACCTCCTTATGAAAGACAATGTTTATTATCTTATTCATTGTTCTAATATGTTTAATTAATATATAATATGCCTTTCCTAGAGGAAACTTGTAAATTATCTGCATTCTGAGCTTGATGCAACCTAGAAAAGCTCACAAACTCTAACCCTTGGAACACTAACAAATCGAAATTAATTAGCATAATGGACTATGTTATTCAAATTATAATACCTAGGAAGCAGATCCTCCTTTATGGTAAAATTCACATAAATGTTGAATAGGGCAATCTTCACATAATGGACGGCGTGCCTTACAAATATTCCTTCCATGATAAATGAGCCAATGATGAGCCCGAGACCATTTTTTCTTAGGAATGTTCTCCATAAGTTGTTTCTCGGTTTTCTCCACATCCTTTCCATGAGCTAATCCTATACGATTGGAAACCCTAAATACATGAGTATCCACAGCAATTGCATCCTGTCCAAAGGCATTACTTAATACCACACTTGCTGTTTTCCTCCCTACTCCAGGTAGTTGCTCTAATTTTTTTCTTTCATCAGGTACTTGCCCATTGTATTTTTCCAATAATATTTTACTTGTTTCAATGATATTTTTACTTTTATTGTGATAAAAGCCACAGCTTTTTATCATTTCACCTAGTTTTTCTACACTTAAGGATGCAAAATCCTCCGGCTTATTATAATTTAAAAATAATTTTTCTGTAATCATATTCACCCGTTTATCTGTACATTGAGCCGATAAAATCGTTGCTATCAAAAGCTCAAAAGGTGTTTTATAATTTAAAGCTGTAGTTGCTTGAGGATAAGTTTCTTCTAGTATCTTTAATACCTGTCTCTTATACACATCTCCGAGCCCACGAGACAGGCAGAAATC
>USMD01000042.1 GCA_900555725.1 uncultured Garciella sp.
TTTGCCCTAACAGAACCAGGAGCTGGTACAGATGCTGCTGGAGTTCAGACAAAGGCAGTTTTAGAGGGAGATCACTATGTATTAAACGGAACTAAGATCTTTATCACCAATGGTGGAGAAGCCGATATTTATATTATCTTTGCAATGACAGACAAGTCTAAAGGAACCAAGGGGATTTCTGCATTTATTGTAGAAAAAGATTTTCCAGGATTCTCTATTGGAACCATAGAAAAGAAAATGGGGATTCGTGGTTCTTCCACAGCCGAATTGATCTTTGAAAATTGTATTGTTCCAAAAGAAAATCTTCTAGGAAAAGAAGGAAAAGGATTTAATATTGCTATGCAGACCCTTGATGGAGGAAGAATTGGAATCGCAGCTCAAGCTCTAGGAATCGCAGAAGGTGCCCTAGAAAAAACAATTGCTTATGTAAAAGAAAGAAAGCAATTTGGAAGACCTATTGGAAAATTCCAAAATACCCAATTCCAATTAGCAGATATGGCAACTAAGATAGAAGCAGCAAGACATTTAGTGTATAAGGCAGCTGTAGCAAAGGATACCCAAAAGAGATTTTCTATAGAGGCTGCTACGGCAAAATTATATGCAGCAGAAGTGGCAATGGATGTGACAACAAAAGCAGTCCAATTTCATGGTGGATATGGTTATATTAGAGATTACGATGTAGAACGTATGATGAGAGATGCCAAAATCACTGAAATTTATGAAGGAACTAGCGAAGTACAACGTATGGTTATCTCTGGCAATCTACTAAAATAACAATCTATAAGGAGTGAAAAAAAGTGAAAATAGTCGTTTGCATAAAGCAAGTTCCAGATACAAACGAAGTAAGATTAGATCCTAAAACTGGAACCCTGATTCGAGAAGGGGTACCCAGTATCATTAATCCTGATGATAAAGCAGGGTTAGAAGCTGCTTTAAGATTAAAAGATTCCCTGGGAGCAGAAATAACCGTACTTTCCATGGGACCACCTCAAGCAGATACAGCCCTAAGGGAAGCATTGGCCATGGGTGCCGATAAGGCTATTCTTTTAACCGATAGGGCTTTTGGAGGTGCCGATACCTGGGCAACTTCTACCACTATTGCAGCAGCTATCAAAAATTTAGAATATGATTTAATTATTACAGGAAGGCAGGCTATTGATGGAGATACAGCTCAAGTAGGGCCACAAATTTCTGAACACCTTCATATTCCAAACATAAGCTATGCTGAAGAAATCAAAGTAGAAGGAGACTACGTAGTAGTAAAAAGACAATATGATGATAGATACCATATCGTAAAGGCAAAGATGCCTTGCCTTATTACAGCTTTAAGTGAATTAAATGAACCCCGCTACATGACTGCAGGAGGAATCTTTGATGCCTATAAGGAAAAAGAGGTAATCAACTGGGGACTAAAAGATATCACAGTAGATCAATCTAATATTGGTTTAAAGGGATCTCCTACAAGAGTAGTACAATCCTTCCCCAAAAGTGTAAAACCTGCTGGAACGAAAGTAGATTTAGGGGATCCAGAAGAGTCCGCCTCCTATATAGTAGAAAAATTAAAAGAAAAATATATACTGTAAATATTTGATGAAAGTGGTGAGAATAAATGAGTGTACAAGATTATAAGGGTGTATTTGTCTTTGCCCAACAAGTAGATAAAGAGATCACTGGTGTTTCCTTTGAACTAATCGGTAAGGCAAAGGAATTAGCTAAGGATTTAGATACCCAAGTAACAGCTGTTTTAATAGGCTACGAGGTAGCTGATTTGGCAGAACAATTAGCACAATATGGTGCAGATAGAATAATCCTTGTGGATGATAAAGAATGTGAAGTCTATCGAACAGAACCTTATGCACATGCTATGTATAGTGTCATAGAAAAATATAAACCAGAAATCGTACTATATGGTGCAACAGCCATTGGCCGTGACTTAGCCCCTCGTGTATCAGCTAGAGTACATACAGGGTTAACAGCTGATTGTACCGGATTAGAAGTTGATAAAGAAACCAAAAATTTAAGGATGACAAGACCTGCCTTTGGTGGAAATATTATGGCTACCATCGTATGTGCAGATTTTAGACCACAAATGGCAACAGTAAGGCCAGGAGTAATGCAAAAGATTACCCCCGATAAAAATGCAAAGGCAGAAATCGAAAAATTCAATCCAGGTTTTAAACCAAACGACCAATATGTGGAAGTATTAGATATTATTAAAAAAGTGAACGATAAAATAGATATTCAAGAAGCCAATGTTATAGTATCCGGTGGACGTGGTATGGGAGATCCTGAAAACTTCAAACTACTAAGGGAATTAGCAGATACCTTAGGAGGAGAAGTAGCATCCTCTAGAGCTTGTGTAGATGCTGGATGGACGCCTAAAGATATTCAAGTAGGGCAAACCGGGAAAACCGTACGTCCAAATCTTTACATTGCCTGTGGAATTTCTGGAGCTATTCAACATCTAGCTGGAATGGAAGAATCTGATTTAATCATAGCCATTAATAAAGATGAAGGTGCCCCAATTTTTGAAGTTGCTGACTTTGGTATTGTAGGAGATGCCCTAAAGATCGTTCCTTACCTGACTGAAAAAGTGAAAGCAGAGATGACTGCAAAAAACTAACACGATAAAGATTTAGAAGATAGGCTTAAGGATATCAACCATTAGGATAGACTTTGATACAATGATTTAAAGTGCCTTATCCATAGAATAGTAAAGGAGATTATTGATTATGAAGGGAAAGATGATAAAGGAAATAAAAATAGGAGACAAGGCATCCATGAGCAAGACCATCACCGAAACCGATGTATATCTTTATGCAGGAATTACAGGTGACTTAAATCCTCTTCATATTAATGAAGAGGCGGCTAAAAATTTCATGTTCAAAGGGAGAATAGCCCATGGGATGCTTACAGCAGGATTAATATCAACAGTTCTTGCTATGTATCTTCCAGGGCCAGGTACAATATATATGGGTCAAGAATTAAAATTTGTGGCTCCTGTCAGATTTGGCGACACTATTACAGCTAAGGTTGAAGTAGTAGAGATTATTAAAGAGAAGATTGTAAAATTAAAAACAGATTGCATAAATCAAGAGGGAACATTAGTATTAGAAGGATATGCTACAGTAATGCCACCTAAATAAAGAGTTTAAGAATATAATAAGCTAACGAAAAGAGTAGCTATTAAGAAGAAAACGAATAAAGGAATATAAAGAGAGGGAATAAGAGGGAGAGAAGTAGTGATTGCTAGTGCAGTGAGAACACTTGTAGGAAGTTTCGGAGGAGTGTTCTCCAAAGTATCTGCTGTAGATATAGGAGTTGTAGCCGCAAAGGAAGCCATAAAAAGAGCAGGAATCCATCCTGGAATGATAGGTGAAGTTATTTTAGGAAATGTTTTAGGAGCTGGTTTAAAACAAAATGTCGCAAGACAGGTAACCTTAGGAGCTGGAATGCCAGAGACTACCCCAGCTATGACCATTAATAAAGTCTGCAGATCTGGTCTTAGATCTGTAAGTTTAGCAGCTCAAATGATTATGTTAGGGGATATTATGGGATACAGATGTGGTTTTAGCAGAAGGAACAGAGAGCATGAGTAATGTCCCCTATTTACTTCCCAATGCTAGATGGGGACAAAAAATGAATGATGAAAAAATGATAGATTATATGATATATGATGGATTATGGGACATCTTTAATGACTATCATATGAGAATTACTGCAGAAAATGTTATAGAGAAATGGAATATCACCTGGGAAGAACAAGATGAATTTGCCCTGGAAAGTCAACAAAGGACAGAAAAGGCACAAAAAGAAGATAAATTTAAGGGGTCAAATGTAAGACTAAATTAGACCCCTAATAGCTGATATAAAATGCCCGGATAACAAGTCAAATTATTTAAGTAATGATGGTTTTAAGATAACATCATTGGGTTCGATTCTCTCAATACCTAATGAACGAATTAACTTAAATCCATACCTTGAGCTGAATGAGTCAAATGGTGATTGGTCATTCAGCTTTTTTCTTGTATAAGAATTTATATGAGACATGACCAAACGAATATCTGCTTGTGTTAACTCATCCATGCTCCTTCCCTTGGGAATTATCCTTCGGATTAGTTGGTGATTATTCTCAACTTCTGGCTTTTGATAAGCTGAATACGGATAGCAATAAAATATATTTGTAAGCTTTTTCTCATCTTGCATCCTTTCAATACTGTTTGGATCTGAAAACTCACTTCCGTTGTCTGTTAGTATTACAGGGAATAGCTTTTTAAAGCTCCGCACTCCAACTGCATCATAAATCCATTTAAACCACTGTGTAACGCTCCTAGAATCATTTGCATCCCTAAGTAGCATAAGCATAAAAGAAGTGTCAACAAAATGAATTGTAAGTAAGGCCTTACCACCCTTTCTCCCTTCCACAGTATCCATTTCTACAATAGAAATATCCTTATTATCATCAAGAAACTTAAGGTAATCGTCATATCTTCTACCATCTAAGCAGGCTTTATCAACCTTATAACCCATTTGCTTTTTCTTTCTAACGCGATATCTGACCTTTCTAGGCAGGCCAATATTTTTAATAGATAAAGCACCATTTTCGATATATTTATATAGAGTTTTTTCACTAACCATAATAGTATCTTTGTTGTTTGCATAAATGTGATGTATTGATTGTCCTTTATAATCTTTTTGAGCTGATTTAGCAGAATAATATTTTTTAGTAAGAGTGCATTTAGTCCTGTCATCACAGCCATTACAAACATAAGGAGATCGATCTAGCTTATTACATATATCCTCCTTAAAATATTGACAGTTATCATTACAATCCTGGCAGAACTTACAATAATTCTTACGTTAGTTAAATGTTTTGCCATAATAGCTTCCTCCTTAGAGCTATTATCCGAGCATAATATGATAATACCACAAACGCTACCGATTATGAGTATTAAAAATTTGTAAGGTTAAATTAGACCTATGGATTTGTAAGACTAAATTAGACTCAAAATTAAAAAGGGGTCTAATTTAGTTTTACAATTGAGTTACCTTAAGGTCGCCTTTATTTTTTTAAAAATATCCTTGACACATAACGTTTATTGTCATATAATCAGCTTAATATAAATAAAACCATTAAATCATATCTGAATTGTAGGAAATAAACTTTAATGAATACTTAGTTTTGAAAGATAAAAAATTGGATTATAACTAAGCGTACACATTTTTGTTATAAATAAAAAATAAGGGGGGCCATTTATGAAGCAAATTTATTTTTTCTCTTGTTTTATGTGTTGTTGTAATTTGAATCATCATGAGGATCAATGAAATGAATTTATATGGAGGAATATGCTGATGTAGAAAAGAATGGGGGATCATTATGAATAGAAAGAAGTTAGTTCCTATAGGATTTATTCTTATTTTGCTTTCAGGAATATTTGTAGGATGTTCCAGTGATACAACTACAAGTAGCGATCAAAACAATACAAAGGATAGAGTTGAGATTACCAACGTGTCCTATGATCCCACAAGGGAGCTGTACGAAACTTATAATGTAGAATTTCAAAAGTATTGGAAGGAGAAGACAGGACAAGATGTCAGTATTGTTCAGTCCCATGGAGGATCTGGGAAGCAGGGACGTTCTGTCATTGAAGGGAATAAGGCAGATGTTGTTACTTTAGCTTTGGCCTATGATATTTCAGCCATTGAAAAAGCTGGACTGATTGAATCTGGATGGCAAAGTGAATTTGATTCCAATAGCTCTCCTTATACTTCCACCATTGTATTTTTGGTAAGGAAAGGGAATCCCAAAAATATTAATGATTGGGATGATTTGATTCGAGAAGATGTAGAAATCATTACTCCAAATCCAAAGACTTCCGGAGGAGCACGTTGGAATTATTTAGCAGGCTGGGCATATGCAGATCAAGCATATAATCATGATGAAGTAAAGATCAAGGAATACATGAGAAAACTCTATGAGAATGTTTTAGTATTAGATTCAGGAGCAAGAGGTTCTACAACCACTTTTGTACAAAATGGGCAAGGAGATGTATTGCTTGCATGGGAAAATGAAGCATATTTGTCCATTGCAGAAAATCCTGATGAATATGAGATTGTTACACCGAGCATTAGTATATTAGCAGAGCCTCCCGTTGCTATGGTTGATTCAGTCGTAGATGAAAAGGGAACAAGAGAAGTAGCTACAGCTTATTTAGAATATTTATATTCAGATAAAGGACAGAGAATTGCAGGAGAAAATTATTATCGACCGAGCAATCCTGAGATTTTAAAAGAATTTTCAGATAATTTTGATTTAGACTTAAATCTAGTAAATATTGAGGATAAATTATTTGGCGGTTGGGATAAAGCACAGGCTATTCATTTTAAGGATGGAGGTACATTTGACGAGATTTATACAGAGAAATAGTAAAGGGTGGAAGTTAAAAACCAAAAATTAGGTCAGTAGAATTCCATCGACTTAAAATAGAGATTGACCTAAAAATAGAGAGGAAAGGAAGAATATGAGAAAGAAAAAGGGAAAACAGATTATTCCGGGATTTAGTTTATCTATGGGAATTACTTTAACTTTTTTAAGCCTAATTGTATTGATTCCTATGATATCTATTATAATTCATGTTTCTAATATAGGATGGAATGAATTTGTTGAAATTATAACGGATAAACGTGTGGTGGCAGCTTATCAAGTAAGTTTTTTGTGTGCCTTAGTGGCTTCCCTTATTAATGGTGTTATGGGAGTAATCTTAGCATGGGTATTGGTAAGATACGATTTTCCCTTCAAAAGATTTGTAGATGGATTAATCGAGCTTCCCTTTGCCCTTCCTACTGCAGTAGCAGGGATTGCTTTAACCACACTATATTCGAATCAAGGATGGATTGGCAAAATTTTAGCCAGACTTGGAGTGGAAGTAGCCTATACTAGAATAGGAATTATAGTGGCCATGATTTTTATTGGAATTCCCTTTGTTGTTCGTACCATACAGCCAGTATTGGAAAAACTTGATGGTCAATATGAAGAGGCAGCTACAATATTAGGTGCCAGTGGAATGAGAATATTTTTTAAGGTTATTTTTCCGGAAATTTTACCTTCTTTATTAACAGGATTTAATTTATCCCTTGCAAGGGCGATTGGTGAATATGGAAGCGTAGTATTTATAGCAGGAAACATGCCTTATGAGACAGAGATTGCACCACTTCTGATTATGACTAAACTAGAACAATATGATTATAGTGGAGCTAATGCAATTGCACTTGTTATGTTATTCATATCTTTTCTTATTTTATTTTTGATCAATTCGATACAGGTGTATAGTAATAAATTTGCTAAGGAATAGAGGTGAAAATCATGAACAAAACTGTACATGGTTCAAAGGCAGTCAAATGGTTATTGATTGCTATTAGCCTAATCTTTTTATTTTTTATGTTGGTGATGCCTTTAATTGTAGTGATAGTAGAAGCCCTTAGAAATGGTTGGACTACTTATAAAGAAGCACTAACAGATGAATATACCATCAAAGCTCTACAACTTACCCTAAGAGCTGCGGTAATATCTGTGGTATTAAATACTATATTTGGTGTTTTTGCAGCATGGGTTATAACAAAATTTAAATTTAAAGGAAAAAAATTATTAACAACTTTGATTGATATTCCCTTTGCTGTTTCACCTATTATTGCAGGGTTGATTTTTACTTTAACCTTTGGACGAATTGGTTGGGCTTATGATTTTTTAGAAGCATATGATATACAAATTGTCTTTGCAGTTCCAGGAATTATATTAGCAACCATCTTTGTTACCTTTCCTTTTATTTCTAGAGAAATTATACCAGTTCTCAGTGCCCAAGGAAGTGATGAGGAGGAAGCAGCAGCCCTTATGGGGGCAGGGGGATTTACCATTTTTCGAAAGATTACCTTACCCCATATAAAATGGGCATTGCTCTATGGAGTGATCCTATGTACAGCAAGGGCGATGGGAGAATTTGGAGCAGTATCCGTTGTTTCTGGACATTTAAGGGGAATCACCAATACCTTGCCCCTTCATGTGGAAATTTTATATAATGAATTTAATTTTTCTGCGGCTTTTGCAGTGTCTTCTATCTTAGTAATAATAGCAGTGATGATATTGATTCTTAGAAATATCGTGGAATATAAAGGGAAAAAGGCTGGTGAAAAATAATGTATGTAGAACTAAAAAATATTGATAAAACCTTTGGAACCTTTAAAGCATCAGATAATGTAAGTTTTCAAATTGAAAAGGGAAAATTAATTGGTCTTTTAGGTCCAAGCGGAAGTGGGAAAACCACTATTCTTCGTATGATTGCAGGATTAGAATATCCAGATTCAGGAGACATCATAATAGATGGTGTGCGAGTCAATGATTTGCCAGCTAGTAAAAGGGAAATCGGATTTGTATTTCAAAATTATGCGTTGTTTCGCTATATGGCAGTGTTTGATAATATTGCATTTGGTTTGGAGGTAAAAAAAGAGAGCAAAAAGGCCATAAGGAAAAGAGTAGAGCAACTGATTGAATTAGTTGGGTTAGAAGGATTAGAGAAAAGATATCCTCATCAGCTTTCTGGAGGGCAAAAGCAAAGGGTTGCTTTTGCAAGGGCTTTAGCACCGCACCCTCAATTATTGCTATTGGATGAACCCTTTGCAGCAATTGATGCAAAGGTCCGTCAGGAACTTAGAAGTTGGTTGAAATCAATGATTAACAAAGTCGGGGTGACAAGTATTTTTGTTACCCATGATCAAGAGGAAGCAATAGAGGTTGCAGATGAAATTATTATAACAAATCATGGAAGAGTGGAGCAAAAGGGTTTTCCATTAGAGATTTACAAAAATCCCTCTACCCCCTTTGTGGCACAATTTATCGGTCATTCTACAGTTCTTGACAATTATGAGGAACTGAAAGGATTTAAAAGATTGAAAGATGCAGATAAAGCGGTTATAAGACCAGAATTTATTCATCTTACAAAAAAAGGAGAATTATTGAAATATATGGGAGCAGCAGAAGAGGGAATTGTGAAAGAAATTTCCTTTCGAGGGAGTTACCTAGAAGTGAAAGTAGAAGTAAAAGACATTATATTGATTGCAACCCGTTCCTTAGAAGAAGAGGCTTTAAAAATTGGAGAAGTTGTTGATGTGTTTATCTATCGTTTATATGTATTTAATGAGGAAAAAGCATATTTAATGGAGAATAACGCTGTGAGAGAGAACAAGCTTTTTTATATATAACACTCGGACTGTGATCCTATATTAAGGAGGGGGAATATGAGAGACAAAATAAAAGTAAATCAGTTAAAAACAGATATTTTGATCATTGGTGGTGGGACAGCAGGTTGTTATGCAGCTCTAACCTTAGGAAGGGATCCACAAGTTTCTGTTATTATAGCGGAAAAGGCAAATATCAAGAGAAGTGGTTGTTTGGCAGCAGGGGTCAATGCTTTGAATGCATATATTGTCAAAGGAAAGACCCCGGAAGATTATGTGGATTATGTAAAGAAAGATGCAGATTATATTGTAAGAGAAGATTTACTTCTTACTATGGCACAAGGCTTGAATGCAGTGACAAGGAAGTTAGAAGATTTAGGATTGGTTATCTTAAAGGATGAAAAAGGGGAATATGTGGCCCGAGGAGATCGAAATATTAAAATAAATGGAGAAAATATAAAACCTATTTTAGCCAATGCAGTAAATAGACTAGGGAATGTAAAGGTTTTAAATCAAGTGAACATGATAGATTATATTGTAAAAGATAATAAAATTTTAGGGGCATTTGGGATTGGTGTTGAGGATGAAGTTTTATATGAGATAAGAGCAAAAGCAGTTATTTGTACAACCGGAGGAGCGGCAGGTTTATATAGACCAAATAATCCTGGATTTTCAAGACATAAAATCTGGTATTCCCCATTTAATACTGGTGCAGGATATGCCATGGGGATTCGTGCTGGTGCAGAAATGACTACTTTTGAGATGCGTTTTATTGCTCTTCGTTGTAAAGATACCATTGCGCCAACAGGAACCATAGCCCAAGGGGTGGGAGCCAAACAGATTAATTCAAAGGGTGAAGTTTATGAAACAAAATACGGGCTTACAACTTCAGAAAGAGTCTATGGAACCATGAAGGAGAATCAGCAGGGGCGAGGTCCCTGTTATTTAAAAACAGAGGGGATTTCCCCTTTACAGGATGAGGAATTAAAAAAAGCCTATTTGAATATGGCTCCGAGTCAAACACTGAAGTGGATAGAATCTGGTAAAAATCCAAGCGAGCAAAATGTGGAAATCGAAGGGACAGAACCCTATATCGTAGGGGGACACACTGCCAGCGGGTATTGGATAGACACCAATCGTGCTACTACCATTCAAGGGCTTTATGCAGCTGGAGATGTAGCTGGAGGATGTCCTCAAAAATATGTTACAGGAGCTTTGGTGGAAGGTGAGATTGCAGCAAAGGCAGCAATCCATTATATTTGTCATCAAAGGATTGGCGCAATAGATGAATTAGAAGAGAAATTTTTGATAAAAGAAAAGAAAGCAGAAGTAGAAAATATTTTGAATTATAAAAATCCACTCTTTACCGTGGAACAACTAGAAGAAGCCATGCAAAAAGTGATGGATACCTATGCGGGAGGGATTGGAAGCAATTATCAATTTAACGAAAAACAGCTTGATTTGGCTGATGAAAAAATTGACCAGATTATAGAGCTTAGTAACCACTTACATGCAACAGATATGCATGAACTTGTATTTGTATATGAGCTAAAGGAACGTCTAATAGTTTGTAAAACAGTCATTGCCCACTTAAAAGCAAGAAAAGAGACTAGATGGCATAGTTTTGCAGAAAACTTGGATCATCCTAACAAGGAGGATCAGTGGCTTAGATATGTTAATTCAAAACAAGTAGATGGAAAAATTCAAATTATATACAGAAATTTAGTGGGAAGAGGCGAGAAGTATGAGCATAGCAATCCATAAAGAAAGATGTGTAGGTTGTAGAAAATGCTTACAGGTCTGTCCTGGGAATCTTTTGAAATTTGGAGAGGATGGGAAAGTCTTTATCAAATATCCCAAGGATTGTTGGGGATGTTGTTCTTGTATCAAGGAGTGTAAATTTGTCGCAATTTCTTTATATTTAGGAGCCGATATTGGGGGCAAAGGAAGTAAACTATATGCCAATATAGAAGGAGATATGATTCATTGGATTGTTGAGAAAAGCAATGGAGAAGTGTGCAAAATGGATGTAAATAGAAAAGAATCTAATAAATATTAAGAAAAAGTTTTCAATACAATCAGAAAAATTAGTATTTAAGATATAAATGAGGAAATTACATAAATAAAATTTTTATCAATAGCAGGAGGCATTTATAATGGGTGAATTATCACATCTTGATAAATTAGAAGCAGAAGCAATCTATATTATTCGCGAAGTAGCTGCTGAGTGTGAGGAACCGGTAATGTTGTATTCAATAGGAAAGGACAGCTCTGTGATGTTACATCTTGCTCTGAAGGCATTTTATCCGGAAAAGCCACCATTTCCTTTTATGCATGTAGATACTACATGGAAGTTTAAAGAAATGATAGAGTTTCGTGATAGAAGGGCAAAGGAATTGGGAATAGAAATGATTGTTCAAAGAAATGAAGAGGCTATAAAACAAGGGGTGAATCCATTTGATTATGGTTCAGCTTATACAGATATTATGAAGACACAGACTTTAAAAGAAGGACTAAAAAAATATGGTTTTACTGCAGCTTTTGGTGGTGGACGCCGTGATGAAGAAAAGTCACGGGCAAAGGAAAGAATTTTTTCTTTCCGTAATGAGGCACAAGCATGGGATCCCAAAAATCAGAGACCAGAAATGTGGAAACTCTATAATACCAGAATTCATAAAGGGGAAAGCATAAGAATTTTTCCTATCTCAAACTGGACGGAAAGGGATATTTGGGAATATATTAAACGGGAAAATATCGAGATTGTATCCTTATATTTTGCGAAAGAACGTCCAGTGGTATATAGGGATGGAAATATCATTATGGTGGATGATGATAGGATGAGACTATTACCTGGAGAAAAAATTCAATACAAAAAAGTTCGTTTTAGAACTTTAGGATGTTATCCCCTTACAGGAGCCATAGAATCAGAAGCAGATACCTTAGATGCAATTGTTGATGAAACATTGAGTACAGTATCCTCGGAGAGAACCTCTCGTGTGATTGATAATGAAGAAGTAGGTAGTATGGAAAGGAGAAAGAGGGAGGGGTATTTCTAAGATGAAAAGCCTATTAAAGTTTATAACATGTGGCAGTGTGGATGATGGAAAATCCACTCTCATTGGACATATTTTATATGATGCAAAGCTTTTATATACAGACCAAAAAAAGGCTTTGGAATTAGACAGTAAAATTGGCAGCCGTGGTGGTGCAATTGATTATTCTTTATTATTGGATGGCCTTATGGCAGAACGAGAACAAGGCATTACAATCGATGTTGCATATCGTTATTTCACCACAGATCATCGAAGTTTTATTGTAGCTGATACACCAGGTCATGAAGAATATACCAGAAATATGGCAGTTGGTGCATCCTTTGCAGATCTTGCTGTAATACTTATAGATGCACAACAAGGATTACTTGTTCAAACAAGAAGACACGCAAGGATTTGCTCTTTAATGGGCATCAAATATTTTGTATTTGCTGTAAACAAAATGGATTTAATCGAATACGATCAGGAAAGATTTTTAAAAATTGAAGAGCAAATTGAAACGTTGAAAAAAGAACTTTTTTTGGAAAATGTTGAAGTGATTCCGGTATCTGCGACAGAGGGGGATAATATTACAGAAAAGTCAGAAAGTATACCATGGTATACAGGGGTGCCTCTTTTAGCTTACTTAGAAAATATAGATATTGAAACCACTTCTGAGGAGAAAGACTTCTATATGCCAGTGCAGAGAGTATGTAGGCCCAATCATACCTTTAGAGGTTTTCAAGGACAGATTGAAGCTGGTAATATTGCTGTAGGAGATGAAGTGACAGTACTTCCAAGCAAGGAAAAAGCTTTGGTAAAAAGTATTTTAATAACAGACAAAAATGCATTCAGTGCAGATAAAGGCCAGCCTGTTACCATACAGCTTAATAAGGAAGTAGATGTGTCCAGAGGATGTGTACTTACAAAAAGTGTAAATTTTATAACCAGCAATTTATTTACTGCAACGATTCTTTGGATGGATGATTCTGAATTAACAGCAGGTAAGAATTATTTTGTAAAATTAGGAACTAAGATGTTATTGGGGACTATTACAGGAATAAAATATAAAATTGATGTGAATACAGGAGAACGTTTAGCAGCTGGAGTTTTAAAGAAAAATGAAATTGCAGTATGTGATATTTCACTTTCTGAAAAGATTGCAATGGACAGATTTTATGAACATAAGACGCTAGGGGAACTTATATTAATTGATCGTATTACCAATATGACATCAGCTTGTGGCGTTGTAGAAAATGTTTTTAATAATGAAGATATTACCAATGATAATATTGCATTCCAATATAATGGTTTAAAAGTAAGAGGAGATATTTTTGAAGAATTTTATTATAATATAGATACCTTTTCTCTGTCAAAATATAAACCAGAAGGACATGATTATACCATAGGAGATAAAATTCCAGTGAAAGGTGAGAGTTATGAATATCCAGAAAATATTGATGTTTTAGTTCTTCGGGACTGGGCAGCAATTAAAGTCCGTGATAAGAAGATAATGGATATTCAATCAATGGATGAATATAAGTATACGGGAATCCCAATTGTTAATGGTAGAGGTTTTGCTGTGAAAGCAAGATCTCAAGAAGAAGTAGATACTTTCTTAAAGGAATATCGTGAAACTGATGAAAGAAATCAAAGGGATTTTTTAAATAAGTGGATAACTTTTGACACTTATCGAAGAATTATATTTCAGAGTAATGATTGGGCGATTTAAGACGCAAAAGGGAGAATTTAATAAGTTATTATTTCAGTAATATAAATCGATAATTAATAAATAATGTTTTAAAAATAAAGAAAGGCGACCAAAGGTCGCCTGAGGTTGTTGAAAAAAGGATAGTTTTTTCTTCTAAAAAAACTACCCTCTCTTGGGAATAAAACTCCTTTACTAGGCCATATATAAAATTAAAGTTAATATGTTTTTCTATCTTTCTTAATAAATGGTCTGGTTTTACTAATTGTTCTAACATTACTATCTCTAACTTTTGTTGTTCTCCTATTCTTCTTGTCATCATTGTTAATCACCTCTTATTTATATTATTCGACATAAAAAAAAGAAATCCCTTTTTGTGAGATTTCTTTTTTTTATGTTATTTTTCTACTTTTTCAACAGTCTCAGTAAATTATTTTTTACTGCTCTTTTTTATATAATCTCTAATGAAAATTAAAATAAAAAAAGAAAAGAATCAGGAGAGTTTGTATTAAGTCTCCTGATTCTTTTCTACCCATTCACTGACGTAAAGCTATTTAATCATAATCTCTACATCCTGCGGCTGCACTTGTAAAAAATGAAGCAATAGCTAATGCATATGGTTTAGCTTTACTTGAGTAGCTATCATATTCAGAATGTATTCTAGAAACTAGTTTTTGATCACATACACATTTTTTAGCTTTACTTGATGAACTTCCATAACAACAATCGTGTGATTGACAAGCTGCATCAAGAGAAACAAAAAAATTCCAGATGTTATACATTTTGGTTCTATGGGTGAGGGTATTAGTGAAAGGCTATGTTTAATAATAATATTGAAATTAGGTGATTTTTAAAGAAACCTTGAAAGTAAGGTTGAAAGTAAGGTTTATTTAGTCCGTATTTTATAAAGAATGTGACCTTATCCATTCGGTTTAGTATTTCTCTGTTAATAATTTAAAAGAGAAAATAAGGAATAGAAGAAGGTTTATAAAAAATGATAAGTTTTCACCATTGTAGTTTACTTTTTATTTTAATATATTAAATTATTTACAAGCCTGAAATTGTTTTGTATAATTATGGTAATAGAATGCAAAACTAAAAAGGAATGATTTAATGAATAAAAAAGCTTTTTATAAAACCTTATCTTATATTTTTGCTGTACTTTTTATTGTTATAGCTGCAGTAAACCGTATATATGCTGTCTCTTATACACATCTCCGAGCCCACGAGACAGGCAGAAATC
>USMD01000043.1 GCA_900555725.1 uncultured Garciella sp.
CTGCCTGTCTCGTGGGCTCGGAGATGTGTATAAGAGACAGGATTTATATCTGGCCTATTCCTATTATTATATTAGGAAAAAGGCATGGAATGGCTGTCAGTATTGTAGCAACTATTGCAGCAGGATTGATATTAAGCTTTTTAACACCTCCTATCCATGCCATACAATTAGTAATCATGTATGGATTAGTAGGGATTGTGCTGGGATATGCCTATCAAAAAGACATGGGCATAGGAAAGGCAATCCTATTGGGGTATGTGGTAGCCTTAGTTTCTACGGTATTATTATTACAATTTTATCATTTGGCTACAGGAGTAAACATTACCGATGAATTAGGGCAAATGATGAAGATATCATTACAGGAAATCACAAAAATATATCAGCAAAGTGGAATAGATGAGGGCTTAATAGAAGAGACAATGAAACAAGTTAAAAACACCCTTCAAACAATATTGCAATTACTTCCAGTGTTGTTATTAATGATACCTTTTATTATTACTATTATAAATATGTGGATAGCAGAAAAAATATTAAGGAGGTTGGGTTATCCAGTAAAAAACCTTCCACCTTTTTGGAATTGGCAATTACCCAATCATGTGGGCTTTGGGCTGTTTGCAATTCTATTCATTGTCGTATTGGGGAATTATTTAAAAATACCAAAAATTGATATGGTCTATCTAAATCTAGTGTATTTAATCTTTTTAGTATTTTATGTACAGGGATTAGCAATTGTAGCCTATTTTTTTCATGAGAAAAAGGTGTCTAAGGGTCTGTGGGTTTTAGGATTTTTATTGATTCTCATCGTACCTTTATTCCAGATTGGGGTACAATTTTTAGGCTTATTTGATACAATTTTTCATTTTAGAAGTAAAATGAAACTTAGATAGATCGTAATCTCAGGAGGTAAAGCCATGAAAGATGGAAAATTTCGTAATTTCTTCATTCCAGATACAAAAATTTATTTATGGATCATTGCAATCCTTGTAGGTGTTATATTTTTTTATAATATAGAAATTGCGATTGTTAGCAGTTTATTATTAATCTATCTCATTTATTATAATTGGAGAATTGTCTATGAAAAGAAAGTGGAATTTACCCAATATGTAGAGAACTTGTCCATGGATATTGATGTTGCTACCCAACAAATTTTATTAGATCTCCCTTTTCCTTTGGTTATCTTAGAAGAAAATGGGACTATTATGTGGTATAATTCTCAGTTTACGGATATTTGCAATCAATCGGAGATTTTAGGGGAAAAAATAAGTAATCTGTATCCAGATATTGATGTAAAGGCAATCCTAGAAGAAAATCAGAAAAAAATTCCTTTTATTAAAACGGAGGATGAACGTTCTTATAAAGTGCTAAGCAAAGTGGTCGAGGACTCTTTTCAAAGACGTAATAACCAATCTATTATTATGTTATATTGGGTAGATAAAACCCAATATGAGCAAATGCAGGAACGATACCAGCAAGAAAAGAATATTGTAAGTATTATTCAAGTGGACAATTATGATGATGTGATGCAATCCACCTCAGAAAACAATCGATCTTTAGTGGTAGCTGCTATTGATAGGAAGATAAATATGTGGGCAAAGGATATGGATGCCTTAATTAAAAAATTTTCTGATGATAAATATATTTTAATTTTTCAAAACAAATATATGGATATGGTTGAGGAGAAGCGTTTTAGTATTTTAGATACTGTTCGGGAAATACAATCGGGAAATAAAATTCCCATTACCTTAAGTATAGGGGTAGCAGGATTAGAGATTGGAGAGAATTTTACCCCCACTGAGTCCTACGAGGCAGCCAATGCTGCCCTAGACATTGCCCTAGGGAGAGGGGGAGATCAGGCTGTAGTGAAAAAAGGAGAAAAGCTCTTCTTTTATGGGGGAAAGAGCCAAGCTGTTGAAAAGAGAACCAAGGTGAAGGCCAGGGTCATTGCCCATGCTTTAAAACAATTTATAGGGCAAGCAGACCAAGTTTTCATTATGGGTCATAAAGGTGCAGATTTGGATTCCTTAGGTTCTGCCTTAGGAATCTATAGGGCATGTAAATCCTTAGGAAAAGAAGCTTACATTGTTCTTAAACAATCCAATCCCAATATAGATATCCTATATCATAGGTTGATAAGAGAAGGGTATGAAGAAGTACTCGTTGAGCCGGAAAAGGCAAAAAAAATGGTGACAGAAAATACTCTATTAGTTGTATGTGATACCCATAGAACAAGCTTTACCGAAGAACCAGAGTTAATAGAAAGAATTGATCGTATTGTTTTAATTGATCATCACAGGAGAGGAAGTGAATTTATAGAGGATCCTATCCTCATCTATTTAGAACCCTATGCTTCCTCTACCAATGAATTAGTAACAGAAATATTACAATATATTACTGAAAAGATAGAATTAGAACCGGTAGAAGCAGATGCTATGTTAGCAGGAATTTTTATTGATACTAAGAATTTTACCTTTAAAACAGGGGTACGTACCTTTGAAGCTGCTTCTTTTCTAAGAAGAAAAGGGGCTAATACCGTATCAGCTAGGCAGTTATTCCAAAGTGATATGTCTACCTTTATGGCAAAAGCAGAAACCGTAAAAAAGGCGGAGATTTATAGGGAGCATATAGCCATTTCTATTAGCCCATCGGATGTAAAAGATGCAACTTTGATTGCTGCCCAGGCGGCAGATGAGCTATTAAATATTCATGGGATTGTCTGTTCCTTTGTGTTAACTCACTATGACAATCAAGTATTTATCAGTGGGAGATCCTTAGGGGATATAAGTGTACAATTAATCTTAGAGAAACTAGGAGGAGGAGGGCATTTAGCCGTTGCTGGGGCTCAACTATTAGATGTGAGTTTTGAAGAAGCAGTAGAGTTGCTAAAAAAAGCAATTGATGAATATATGGAGGAAGGAGAAGAAAAATGAAAGTAATATTAAAAAAAGATGTAAAAGGATTAGGAAAACAAGGAGATATTGTAAATGCCAAGGATGGCTATGTAAGAAACTATTTATTTCCCAGAGGTTTGGCAGTAGAAGCCAATCAGGAAAATACTGCTAAGGCCAAAGAACGACAAAAAGGAAAAGAAATCCGAAAACAAAGAGAAAAGAAAGAAGCTCAAGCCTTAGCCGATAAGATTTCTAAAACCACCATTATCATAAAGGAAAGGGCAAGAGAAGACGGAAGATTATTTGGATCTGTTACAGCAAAGGACATTGCCTCCGCTCTTGAAAGTCAAAAGAAGATTAAAGTAGACAAGAGAAAAATTCATTTAGCAGAGCCTATTCGATATGTAGGTATCTTAGATATAGAAATCAAGGTTTATCCAGGGATTATTGCTAAACTAACGGTAGAGGTACAAGGGAAATAATACTATTTTTCTCTTAGAATTGGGATAGATGCTTCACATAAGATGGAAAAAACCATGTTAAGAATATTGTAGATAGGAGGGTTTGTCAGTGGAAGAGGCCATAAGTATAGGAAGGATTCCCCCTCAAAGTATTGAAGCAGAACAATCGGTACTAGGTGCTATGCTTCTAGATAAAGAAGCTATTGCAGCTGCTACAGAGATACTAAAACCAGAGGATTTTTATAAAGAGGCCCATGGGGCAATCTTTGATGCCATTGTACAAATTTATAATAGATCTCAACCAGTAGATCTTATTACCTTATCAGAGCAATTAAAAAATACCAATATCTTAGAGGAAGTCGGGGGAGTAGGGTATATCTCAGATTTAGCCAATGCAGTACCATCCTCTTCAAATATTAGATATTATGCCAAAATTGTGGAAGAAAAGTCTTTAATGAGAAAACTCATTGGAGCATCCTCAGAGATTCTAGATAGAACTTATGAGGGCACTGAAGAAGTAAATGATCTTATTGAGATGGCAGAAAAAAGAATATTTGATATTTCCCAAGGACGTTCCTCAGAAGGCTTTACTCCTATAAGTCAGGTATTATTGGAGGCTTTTGATAAGATTGAGCAGGTATTTCAAAACAAAGGTCAAATCACAGGAATTTCCACGGGATTTAGCGATATAGACGCTAAGACATCGGGGATGCAAAAATCGGATTTTATCTTAGTAGCAGCTCGTCCTTCCATGGGGAAAACAGCCTTTGCCCTAAATATTGCCCAACATGTAGCGGTAAAAGAAAAGAAAACTGTAGCCATATTTAGTTTAGAGATGTCAAAAGATCAATTAATCCATAGAATGTTAAGTGCAGAGACCCATATTGACAGTCAAAAGCTCCGAACTGGAGATCTAGGGGAAAACGATTGGGATAGGCTTGCTAATGGAATGGCTATTCTATCAGAAGCACCTATTTTTATCGATGATACCCCGGGGGTTGGGGTAATGGAAATGCGTTCAAAATGCAGAAGATTAAAAATGGAGCATGGACTTGACTTAATTTTAATTGATTATCTTCAACTAATGTCTGGGGATCGTAGAAGTGATAGTAGGCAACAGGAAATCTCTGATATTTCCCGTTCCCTAAAGGCATTGGCGAGAGAGATGGATTGTCCAGTGGTAGCTCTATCTCAGTTAAGCCGTGCACCAGAGGCTCGTGCTGATCATAGGCCTATTCTTTCTGACCTTAGGGAATCTGGGGCCATTGAGCAGGATGCTGATGTGGTAATGTTTTTATATCGAGATGAATATTACCATCTTGATACAGAGGAAAAAAACATAGGGGAAGTAAACATTGCAAAACAAAGAAATGGCCCTACAGGGGTAGTGAAGTTGGTATGGTTGGGACAGTTTACCAAATTTGCGAACTTAGAAAAATTTCATGAATCATAGATAAATTTATTTTCCGGAAAAAGAGGACATTTGTTTAAGCAGTGAATGAAGACATCTATGTCCCTTTTTTTACCTGGATTTTGTTATTCTAAAAAAGGGGGAATTTGTTTAAGTTGTACAGTGAAGGCACCTATCCCTTAAATGAATTAGCACAATAGGTTAAAATAGTAGTAATGAATGAAATGTTAAAAAGAACTTTACGAAAAATCTCGAATATTTTATCTAAATATAAAGGGAATATTCGTATTTTCATTGATTTTTTCCAGAATTTTTGATACTATAGCATAGGGAATTTATGTATCCCCCTTAATCCGATTAAGGAGGTGGCGAAATGCCTTTAAAATATGATGTGATTATCATTGGAGCAGGTCCTGCTGGAATTTTTACTGCCCTAGAAATTGCTAAGGAAAATAAGGGGATAAAAGTTTTGATTTTAGATAAGGGGAGAGAGATCTCAAAACGTACTTGTCCTGCTCGAACCACTAATAAGTGTGTAAATTGTAAACCATGTGGGATTACAAGTGGATGGTCTGGGGCAGGGGCCTTTAGCGATGGAAAGCTTTCTTTGAGCCATGAAGTAGGTGGAAATATTACCGATTATATGTCAGAGGAAGAGGCCCAATCTCTCATTGATTATGCTGATGAGATTTATGTAAAGTTTGGAGCTCAAAAGGAAATTCATGGTTTAAATGAAAAGAGAATAGAAGAAATCAAATATGAAGCATCTAAATATAATATTCGATTGATTCCTTGTCCTATAAGACATCTAGGGACTGAAAAAGCCTTTGATGTATTAGGTGGTATGTATGATTATTTAATGAAGCAGAGGAATATTACTTTTATGGAGCTTACTGATGCCCAAAATATTCTTGTGGAAGATAGAGTGGTAAAGGGAGTTACCGTAAAGAAAAAAGGGCAAGAAGAAAAAATATTAGGAAAATATGTTATAGCTGCTCCCGGTAGAGGAGGAGCAGATTGGTTAAGTGAACAAACCAAGAGGCTTTCTATTGAAACTATAAATAATGCTGTAGATATTGGGGTTCGAGTAGAGGTCCCCAATAGTATTATGGATCATCTAACAAAGGATTTATATGAAGCAAAATTGATCTATTATTCGGATACCTATGATAATAAGGTAAGAACTTTTTGTATGAATCCTGGAGGAGTGGTTTCCCAGGAGAATTATGAAGGAGGAATTGCCCTAGTCAATGGCCATAGTTATGCAGATCCTAAGTTAAAAACAGACAATACCAACTTTGCCCTATTGGTTTCTACTACTTTTACTGAGCCTTTCTGTGAACCTATAAAATATGGTAGATATATTGCAAATTTAGCCAATATGCTTACCGGTGACGGGATTATGGTGCAGCGATTAGGAGATTTATTACAAGGAAGACGAACCGATAAAGATCGTTTAAAGAAATCCACCACCATTCCCACTATGAAATCTGCTATACCGGGGGATTTAAGCTTTGTATTACCCAGGAGATATCTAACTTCTATTATTGAAACATTAAAAGCCTTTGATAAAGTGGCACCGGGGTTGTATTCTAAAAATACGTTACTTTATGGAGTAGAATGCAAGTTTTATAGTAGTAAGGTAACAGTAAATGATCATTTTGAAACTAAGATTAAAGACTTATATACCATTGGTGATGGCGCAGGTATTACCAGAGGATTGATGCAGGCCTCTGTTACAGGTATTGTAGTTGCAAGAGATATACTCAAAAAGATTGATGAATAAAAGGAGAGATGTTTTCTATGTCTAGTTTAGTTGTTGTAGGAGCCCAATGGGGAGATGAAGGGAAAGGTAAAATCACCGACTTTTTAGCAGAGAGATCTGATGTAGTGGTAAGATCCCAAGGGGGAAACAATGCAGGTCATACTGTAGTAGTAGGAAAGGAAGAATATAAGCTTCATCTTATCCCATCTGGAATCCTATATCCTGATAAGGTTTGCATCATTGGCAATGGAGTGGTTATTGACCCAAAGGCCTTTTTAGAAGAGGTAGACAGTCTTGAGGCAAGGGGAGTTTCCACAGAAAATTTATTTGTTAGTGATAGAGCTCATATTATCATGCCCTATCACCAAGCACTAGATGCCCTAGCAGAGGATAAAAAAAATGGAGAACAACAAATCGGGACTACTAAAAAGGGCATCGGGCCAGCTTATATGGATAAAATAGAAAGAAGTGGTATTCGGGTTTGTGATTTTATAGATGAAGAAGTCTTTCGAAAAAAACTAGAGTATAATTTAAAAGAAAAGAACTTAATCTTTGAGAAAATCTATGGTGCAAAACCCTTTGATTCCGAAGGAATTTACGAGGAATATGTAGGCTATGCTAGGAGATTAAAAAAATATGTAAAAGATACCACCATCCTAGTTTATGATGCTATAGAGGGAGGACATAAAGTATTATTTGAGGGCGCTCAAGGGACCCTTTTAGACATTGATTTAGGAACTTATCCCTTTGTAACCTCTTCTCATCCAATTTCAGGGGGAGTAACTGTAGGTGCAGGAGTAGGCCCAACAGCCATCAATAAGGTTATTGGAGTTGTAAAGGCTTATACTACAAGAGTAGGAAAAGGACCGTTTCCAACAGAGCTAGAAGATGAGACTGGAGAGTGGATTCGAAATAATGGTCATGAATTTGGGGTAACTACCGGGAGAGCTAGAAGATGTGGCTGGTTTGATGCTGTCATTTTAAAATATGCCGTAAGGGTTAATGGATTAACCAGTATTGCTATTACCAAATTAGATAGCCTCGCAGGTCTAGATAAGGTAAAAATTTGTGTGGGATATGAATTAAATGGTGAAAGAATAAAAGATTTTCCTGCTAGTCTAGAAACCCTAGCAAAATATACTCCTATTTATGAAGAATTACCCGGTTGGGGAGAAGAAGTTCGAGATGCCAGAACCTATGATGAGCTGCCAGTGAATGCTCGAAAATATTTAGAACGTATCTCTAACCTTTGTGATGTGGATATTAAGATTATCTCCATTGGTCCAAAAAGAACAGAAACTATTGTGATAGGAGATATTTATTAAAATTTCTTCATTAATAGAAAGTTATAGCTTGTGGTTTTGGTAATGAATGGATTTGTTGTGCTAGTTAAATTTAAATAGTACTCTTATAAGGGACATAGATGACGACCAAGTGTCCCTTTTCTATTCTGAAACAATGAAAAAAAGGAGGCATAGATTTTGATAGTGATTTCAAATTACGAATTGCAAAAAATCTTAAAAAGTAGTTGACATTCTATTATGGATGATGTAAGATATATAACTGTGAGACAAAAAACACATTGTCTAAATGACCCATTAGCTCAGTCGGCAGAGCACCTGACTTTTAATCAGGGTGTCCGGCGTTCGAGTCGCCGATGGGTCACCATTTATTTTGGCCCCTTGGTCAAGCGGTTAAGACATCGCCCTTTCACGGCGGTAACATGGGTTCGATTCCCATAGGGGTCACCACTTGGGGTCGCATAGCTCAGCTGGGAGAGCATCTGCCTTACAAGCAGGGGGTCATAGGTTCGAGCCCTATTGCGACCACCATCTTTGTTTAAATTTCATAAAGAAGTGTTGGATCTCAACACAAATAACTGAATATGCTGATGTAGCTCAATTGGTAGAGCAACTGACTTGTAATCAGTAGGTTGTAGGTTCAAGTCCTATCATCAGCTCCATATATATTTCTTGTACTTTCTAGTTACAGGATTTTTTTATTTTTCAAAAAAGAAAAGGGTTACTTAAAATAAAAATAGTAAATCGACTTACTAATTTTTAAAAATTGTGATAGAATATATAGTATTGCGACTCACTATTTACCCTATTGATCAAATAAAGGTGTGATTTTATGTATGATGAACAACATCATGCTATGGATTTATTTGGAGAGTTATTAAAAAATTATCATATTATTTTAAACAAGGAGTTAAATAAATATGGGCTTTATAAGGGACAACCCTTTATTTTACGATTTCTTAAGGAACATCCTAGTATAACACAAAAAGAATTGGCACAGAAAATGCACGTAACGAAATCTACTATAGGAGCATCCATAAGAAGAATGGAAAAGATCGGATTTTTAAAGCGTAGCCAAGATCCAGAAGATTCTAGGTGTAACAGAATTGTCATTACACAAAAAGGTATAAAGGCTTTAGAAGATTGTGAAAAAGATATAGAAAAAATCATGGAAGCCTTATATTCAAAAATCCCCGAGGAAGAGGGGGATTTAGTAATAGATGTATTAAAAAAGTTACTTGAGGGTTTAAATAGTTTTAGAGAACAAGAGAAATTATAAAAAATGAGAAAGTTGTATAAATAAGAATTTTATTTCATAGAGGTGGGAAAATGATAAGAAAATTTATGCTTTATATCAATAAATATAGAAAGGCAGTGCTTTTAGGATGTCTTTGTGCTGCCTTAGAAGCAATATTTGAATTGCTAATCCCCTTAGTAATGTCTTATATTGTGGATGTTGGAATCCAAAATAGAGATGTTGCTTATACCATAAAAATGGGGATTTTTATGGTGCTATTGGCACTGATTGCCTTAGGGTTAGGAATTGGATCTGCTCGTTTTTCTGCTGTTGCAGGGCAGGGATTTGGAGCAGAACTAAGAAAAGCTCAATTTGACAAAATTCAGACCTATTCCTTTAAAAATATTGAGAAATTTAATACTGCATCTCTTATTACTCGATTAACAGGGGATGTAAATGCTATGCAAATGTCAGTGACAATAGGTATGAAACTTCTTGTAAGAGCTCCGATTATGTTGATGTGCGCATTGATAATTGCCATTTCTATTAATGCTCAGTTAGCTCTTGTATTTATAATTGTCGTCCCAATTTTGGGAATTTCCCTTTATTTTATTCTTAGTAGGGCTAGAGCTTATTTTACCTATTTACAAGAAAAAATAGATCATATGAATACTACTGTACAGGAAAATCTTATAGGAATTCGAGTAGTAAAGTCCTTTGTAAGACAAAATTTTGAGAAAGAGAAGTTTAAAAAAAGCAATGAAGAATTGATGGAGTCTTCAGAAAAGGCCTTTGGGTTAGTGGTCTTAAATCTACCTATTATGCAATTGGTTATGTTTTGTACCATTATTGCTGTTTTATGGTTTGGAGGAAATATGGTGTATGCCGGAGACCTTCAAGTTGGAAAGTTAGTCAGTTTCATTACTTATATAAGTCAAATATTGATGTCCCTTATGATGCTTTCTATGATTTTTATGATGCTTTCCCGTTCCACCGCATCTGGAAGCCGAATTCTTGAAGTATTAGAAGAAGAACCAGATATTGTAGATGATAAAGAGCATCATGGCTATCAAGTAGAAAATGGAGAAGTGATCTTTGATCATGTTAGTTTCAAATATGAACAGGACAGTGAAGAATATAATCTGAAGGACATTAATTTGCACATTAAGTCTGGCCAGACCATTGGAATTTTAGGAGGAACCGGTTCTGGAAAGACTACCCTAGTACAGCTTATTCCAAGGCTCTACGATGTAACAAAAGGAAGGATTTTAGTAGGGGGTCATGATGTGAGAGAATATGACCTAAACACTCTGCGGGATGGGGTCGCTATGGTACTTCAAAAAAATACTCTTTTTTCTGGTACCATTAAGGAAAACTTAAAATGGGGGAATGAAAATGCAACAGAGGAACAGATTGAAGCAGCAAGTAAAATCGCCTGTGTAGATGAGTTTATTGATCGATTCCCTGATAGGTATGATACTCTATTGGAACAAGGAGGTACTAATGTATCCGGTGGGCAAAAGCAAAGACTTACTATAGCAAGGGCTATTTTAAAACAGCCTAAGGTTTTAATCTTAGATGACAGTACCAGTGCGGTAGACACTGCAACAGATGCTAAGATACGTCAGAGTTTTCGGGAGAAATTAAAAGATACAACTAAGATTATTATTACCCAAAGAATATCTTCTATCTCTGATGCAGATCAAATTATTGTTTTAGATGAGGGAAAGATTTCCGCGATTGGAAAACATGAAGAATTAATGAAGAGTAGTGAAATTTATCAAGATGTATATCAGTCCCAACAGGAAGGAGTTGGTTTTAATGCCTAGAGGTCGAGGATCAGGTTCTCATGGTTATAGAAAACCTAAAAATCTAAAAAAGACATTAGGGACATTATTAAAATATGTTGGAAAACATAAGGGATTGCTTGTGATTGTATTTTTGTCCCTTTTTGTGAGTACTTTTGCTCGAATTGCTGGCTCCTATTTCTTAAAGCCTTTGATCAATGATTATATTATACCAGGAGATTTTAAGGGACTTGCAAAAGCATTAGTTTTATTAGGGAGTATCTATCTACTAGGAGCTCTTGCTAGTTATGGATATGCTCGGATTATGGTGCATATATCCCAAAAGACCGTAAGTCAGATTCGTAGGGATTTGTTTTATAAAATGCAGAATTTACCATTAAGGTATTTTGACTCTAATAGCAACGGGGATTTAATGAGTCGATATACCAATGATATAGATACCATCAGTGAAGCACTTAATAATAGTTTCACCGGTGTTATCAGTAATATTATTATGTTTGTAGGTATTGTCATTATGATGATTGTTCTAAATCCTATTTTGACGCTCATTACTGGGGCAATGTTACTTGCTATTATCTATGTGGCTAGGAAACTTGCCCAAAAAAGTAAGTACTACTTTTCTGAGCAACAGGCAAAGCTTGGGATTGTTAACGGATATATTGAAGAAATGATTGAAGGGCAGAAAGTGATTAAGGTATTTAATCATGAGAAAAAGGCAATGGAAGAATTTTCACAGAGAAATGAAAGTCTTCGAGTTGCTTCTACTAATGCTAATACCTATGCAGGATTAATGATGCCTGTATTAGGGAATTTATCTTACTTTAATTATGCCATCACTAGTGCTATTGGTGGAATTATGACTATAAGGGGATTATTTGACATTGGATCATTGGTTTCCTTTCTACAGTATACAAGACAGGTATCTCAGCCTATTAACCAATTGTCCCAACAGATGAATGTAATATTATCTGCGTTGGCTGGGGCAGAGAGAGTTTTTAGCGTAATGGAAGACGTAGATGAAATAGATAAAGGAAAGTTTAGACTAATAAAGGTTGAGATAAGTCAAGATGGGAACATGACTGAAACAGAAAAAAGGACAGGACATTGGGCATGGAAAAAGGTAGAAGAGGACGGAGAAATTACACTCATTCCCTTAAAGGGAGATGTCCGATTTAAAAATGTATTTTTTGGATATGACAAAGATAAAATGGTCTTAAAGGATATTAGCCTTTTTGCAAAACCCGGTCAGAAAATTGCCTTTGTAGGATCCACGGGTGCTGGAAAAACGACCATAACCAATTTAATCAACCGATTCTATGAAATAAATTCTGGACAGATTACCTATGATGGCATTGATGTTCGGGATATTCAAAAGGATTCTCTTCGTCAATCTTTGGGAATTGTATTACAGGATACTCATCTGTTTACAGGAACAATAGCAGATAATATTCGTTATGGCAGACTAGATGCTACAGACAAAGAAGTGATAGCAGCAGCAAAATTAGCCAATGCCCATAGCTTTATTAAGCATCTACCCCATGGATACAATACCATATTAACAGGAGATGGATCCAATCTATCCCAAGGGCAACGTCAATTATTGGCTATTGCAAGGGCTGCGGTAGCAGATCCACCGGTTTTAATCCTAGACGAAGCTACCAGCTCCATTGATACTCGAACAGAAAAATTAATTGAGCAGGGTATGGATAAACTAATGGAAAATAGAACTGTGTTTGTCATTGCTCATAGATTATCTACTATCCGCAATGCAAAGGCAATTATGGTAATTGAACAAGGAGAGATTATAGAACGGGGTTCCCATGAAGAATTATTAGAACAAAAGGGAAGATATTATCAGCTTTATACTGGACAGCTTGAATTGGAATAGAAAAGAAGAATATTTTAACAGTTCATTAGTCCATAAAAATATATTATTTCCCCAATGACCTATATAGATAACACCAGCAATTCACTCAGGAGTTTAGGGGCTCTTAGATCTTTCGTGGATCTGAGAGCCTTTTTTTGCAGAAGCCTATAAATCTAATTCATATATTTATGAATAGCCCAAGCTTTCTATAGAATATACTAAAGTAGCATAGAATTCAGTTTGTTAAAGGAAGTGTTGGGGTTGAGAAAAAAAGTTTTGAGAAATATAGCACTAGTACTGATGGTTATTCTTTTAGGAATAGGAGTTACTCAGATTTATCAAGTCCTTGAAGGACATTTACAGGCACCGGGGGAGAATTTATCTCAATATGGGGTGCATGAATATAAAATAGATGCTAGATTTTTAGAAGGGAAAAATCTCTTGGAAGTACAGCAAAAGGTTTTATATGAAAATAAATATGGAGAAGCGTTTGACACCATTTATTTTCACCTATATCCCAACGCCTTTCAAGATGAGAACAAGGTTCCCTTTCCAGAGGACGAGATGGCTGAGGCTTATCCTAAAGGTTTTGAGGCAGGATATATCAAAATGGGAAAGGTAAAAGTAGAAGGGGAAGATGTAGGGCATACTATAGAAGGAGAAGATGATACCCTACTAGCCCTTCCTTTAAAGGAACCTTTAAAGCCAGGAGAAAGGGTTTCTATAAGTTTTCAATATCAAGTAAAAGTTCCTCCTTGTGCTAGCAGATTTGGATATGGGGAAAATACCTATAATTTTGGAAATTGGTATCCTATTGCAACGGTCTACGATGAGTCTGGTTGGAACTTAGAACCCTATTATGCCATTGGGGATCCTTTTTATAGTGAAGTAGGAAATTATGAAGTAACTCTACGATTACCAGAAAAATATGAACTTGCTACTACAGGAAATATATTAAAAACAAATACAGAAAAAGATAATCAGGGACAAAAGGAAAAGATTTGGAAAATAAAAGCCCAAGGAGTTCGAGATTTTGCTTGGGTTATTAGCGATAAGTTCAAGGTGAAAAGTGGAAAGGTAGATGATACAAAGATAAAGGTTTACTATCTTGACGGGCAAGCAGGAACCAAGGCATTAGAGGTAACAAAAAACAGTATTGAAGCTTTTAACCAACTCTTTGGGAAATATCCTTATAAACAATTTTCAGTGGTATCCAACGACTTCTATATAGGAGGGATGGAGTACCCCAATTTAATATATATTGATCAAAATATCTTTTCTGGAAAATATAATATTGCCCTAGAATATATCATTGCTCATGAAACCGCTCACCAGTGGTGGTATGGAATGGTGGGTAATAACGAAATTGACGAACCATGGATAGATGAGGCCTTAACAGAATATTCTACTATGCTATATTATAGGGAGAGATATGGGGATAAAACTATGATGACCATGTTTAACGAAATGATTGTCAATGATTATGTCAGATCCAAAGCTCTTGCCCAAGATGGAAAAGAAAGGATTGCCAAGTCTGTAAATGAATTTCAAAGTAATCACGAATATTCTGGAATGGTATATAGTAAAGGAGCAATGATGTTTTATGAATTAGAAGAGAAAGTAGGTAGAGAAAACTTCCAAAAGATTTTGCAATATTATTTTAAGGGAAATCAATTTACTAATGTTACAGGAAAGGATATTCAAGATATTACTCAGGCAGTTACAGGAAAGGATTATCAAGAGTTTTTTGATCAGTGGTTAAGTGGGAAAATTAGACTTGAAGGAGAACAAGCAGCATAGGGGTTTTATAAAAATAAAGAGGAAGAAAAGGGGACACTTAAGTCGCTGTGGTATGCTCCACTTATGATGGGCTGTAAAATAATAAAACGGTCTATCATAAGGAGGAGCATTTTCTATGTCTAAAAATCGAATTAGTCCTGTTACAAAAAAATAGCAGCTATTTAAAAATATCTAGAAGGAAAAGCTAGCTAAAGAGATATAGCTGCGGGTTTGAATATATCCGAAGTATTCTTTCAGCAATGGATTCGAAATTATCAGAGCATGGGGTCTGGTGCATTTACAATATTAGATAAAGCACCGCCATCCTAACAAAAACAAATGATGGCGATTAAAAAAGATAGTAGAAAATTTTGCTGGAATTAATGAAAAGAGTTGTTCTTTTACATAAACATTGTTGATGGTATATTTAGAATAAAAAGTAAAATGGATATTATACAAGATTTAATAATATACCAGTTATAGGGTGTGCATATGGTTATGCACCCGAAG
>USMD01000044.1 GCA_900555725.1 uncultured Garciella sp.
GCGTAAGATCGTCGGCAGCGTCAGATGTGTATAAGAGACAGGTCTATAAGAAGAAAATTAGAAATATAAATAAATCTACACTTCAGTGAAGACAAAAGCTTCTTTGTGAAAATAATCTATAAATAATAAAAAATAAGTCAGCTAGAAAAGCTGACTTATTTTTTATTGATAAAATACATGTCCACCAATTCTTGTTACATAAGTTTTTGTTTGCACAATCCAATTACCAGCTGCTTTGTTGGGGTTGAAGAAATAAGTTGCATTTCCAACAGGTCTTGTACCATTTAAAGCATCTTTTGCAGCTTGAAGACTTTCTTGGGATGGAGTGTTATAAATGGTACCATCTGCAACAGGGCTAAATTGCGGTATACTTTTATAATATTCAAAAATCACATTATAAATGGTATTAGGAAATGCTGAAGATTTTACTCTATTTAAAATAACATTTCCAATAGCCACTTTTCCTTGATAAGATTCTGCTCCAGCTTCTGCGTGGATAATTCGAGCTAACCAATACACATCATTGGAACTATGGCTTCTTGTGGTAGTTGCTCCCCTTGATGAAGTAGTGGAGGTACCATATAATGCATTTTGAGTTTGTGGTCCTGCGATACCATCAATTCTTATTTTATGATCTATTTGGAAATTAATTACGGCTCGTTCTGTTATTTTTCCATAGATTCCGTCAATGTAATAATTATAGAACCCTTTTTCATGTAATGTTTGTTGTAGTTTTACAACATCTTCTCCACGGTCAGCATATTTTAAAGTTCTACCGACTCCACTAGCGGAAACCCCTGTAGCAAATACCATTAATAATATAAAAACTAATGTAACTGTTACGATACTCTTCTTTTTCATTTACCTGCACTCCTTTCTACATTTCGCTTCCGAAGTTAGCTGACGGGTTCGGGGTAAAAGGCCCCCTACCATAATTGGATTAACCCCTCTCTATGGTTCCTCCGTACCTATTGAATAGGATTCAGCAGTTGCAGTTATGATTTGATAACAAAAGTTATTATACAAGAATGTATAAGTTTTGTAAACATTTTGTATCAAAATACCAAATATTACATTAAAATATTGATGATTTTTTAACTATAAAGCGCAGATATAAATGGGAGAATTAGGATAATGGATTTTGCTTTTAGTTGACAAACATAGGTTGATTTACTATACTATGTTTAGCTAAGTATAGTATTTAAGCTACTTATCTTTCAACTTTTTTATATTTATTTTTCCTATCAGTTACTGTTAATAAAGTGTCAATAATCCGGATGATATAGTATTGGAATTAGGTTCCTTATTGTTGTATAATTATATCTAGTAGGATTCTTAATTTTCCATAGGATAATTCTAGGGTATATAGTAGTAATCATAATAAATCTGTAAGGGGGATATCAATGTATAAGATTGTTAAAAAAAGAGTTTTAAATTCTTCAGTAAAGTCAATGGATGTGTATGCTCCAGCAATTGCAAAAAAGGCAGAACCTGGTCAATTCATTATTTTAAGGGTACATGAGGACGGAGAAAGGGTTCCATTGACGGTTTCTGATTTTGATAGGGATAAGGGTATTGTTACTATTACATTTCAAGAAGTTGGGAAAACAACTAAATTGTTGGGTACTCTTAGTGAGGGAGATGAAATCTTAGATTTTGTAGGACCTTTAGGGGTAGCATCTGAATTAGAAGGATACAAAAAAGTTGCAGTTATTGGGGGAGGCTTAGGAACTGCTATAGCCTATCCGCAGGCTAAAAAGTTACACAGCCTTAAAGCTGAGGTTCACTCTATTATTGGTTTTAGAAACAAAGACTTAATTATTTATGAGGAGGAATTAAACCAAGTAAGTGATAAGGTTTTTGTTACTACAGATGATGGTTCTAATGGGCACAAGGGTTTTGTTAGTGATATATTAAAGAAACTAATTGATGAAGGGAATAAATACGATTTAGTCGTTGCGATAGGTCCCCTTATTATGATGAAAGTAGTTAGCGAATTGACGAAAAAGTATAATATCAAAACCATTGTTAGTATGAATACTATAATGATTGATGGTACAGGAATGTGCGGTGGATGCCGTGTAACCGTAGACGGAGAAACAAAGTTTGCCTGTGTAGATGGTCCAGATTTTGATGGACACTTAGTCGATTTTGATGAGGCTATGAGGAGAGGGTCTATGTACAAAGAAGAGGAAACTTATTCTGATCATAAATGTAATCTTGGGTTAGGGGGAAACCAAAATGCCTAATATGTCATTAGAAAAAGTAGCAATTACTGAAAGGAATCCAAAAGTAAGAAATAAAGACTTCAAAGAAGTAGTAGTAGGATATACAGAAGAAGAGGCAAAACAAGAAGCCAAAAGATGTTTACAATGTAAAAATAAGCCTTGTGTTCAGGGGTGTCCTGTAAATGTAAGAATTCCAGAATTTGTGAAACTGATTTCTGAAGGAGATTTTGAAGGAGCTTATCAAAAAATTAAAGAAACCAATGCCCTTCCAGCGGTTTGCGGTAGAGTTTGCCCTCAGGAATCCCAATGTGAATCTCGATGTATACGGGGAAAAAAGGGAGAACCTGTTGGAATTGGCCGTTTGGAAAGGTTTGTATCAGATTGGCATATGAAAAATATAGAAGAAAAACAATCAGAAGTAAAATCCAATGGAAAAAAGGTTGCTGTGGTAGGTTCTGGTCCTGCAGGACTTAGTTGTGCAGGAGATCTTGCTAAAAAAGGTTATGAGGTTACTATATTTGAAGCTTTCCATACAGCAGGTGGAGTTTTAATGTATGGAATCCCTGAATTTAGATTGCCTAAAGCAATTGTACAAAAAGAAATCGAAAACCTTAAAGCCATGGGTGTAAAGGTAGAAACCAATATGGTCATTGGAAAGGTATTCTCCATTGATGAGTTATTTGAACAGGGCTTTGATGCAGTATTTATTGGTTCAGGAGCTGGGCTTCCAAGTTTTATGAAAATACCAGGAGAAAACCTAAACGGGGTTTATACAGCTAATGAATTTTTAACTAGGATTAATCTAATGAAGGCATATAAATTTCCAGAAACAGATACCCCTATTAAAGTTGGTAAAAAAGTAGCAGTTATTGGTGGCGGTAATGTGGCAATGGATGCTGCTAGAAGTGCAAAAAGACTAGGGGCAGAGGATGTATATATTATCTATCGACGTTCCGAGGAAGAAATGCCCGCAAGATTAGAAGAAGTTCACCATGCAAAGGAAGAAGGCATTATATTTAAAATGCTTCATAATCCAACTCAAATTCTTGGAGAAGATGGATGGGTAAAAGCCATAGAATGTGTAAAAATGGAACTTGGAGAGCCAGATGCTTCAGGAAGAAGAAGACCTATTCCAATCAAAGGATCGGAAGAACCCTTAGAGGTAGATACCGTTATTGTGGCAATAGGTCAATCTCCAAACCCATTAATTAAGTCTACTACTAAGGGATTAAAAACCCATGATTGGGGCGGTATTATTACAGAGGAAGAAACAGGAGCTACTAGCATAGCAGGAGTATATGCAGGTGGAGATGCAGTAACAGGAGCTGCAACAGTTATCCTTGCAATGGGTGCTGGAAAAACTGCTGCTAAGTCTATTGATGAATATTTAACCAAATAAACGAGATGTTTTACTATCTTCAAACTTAATTTCCTCAGAAAGTTGAGGAGACTTCCTTTAAGTGTCCCTTTTCCTACCTTGTTTTATTTTCTAGGAAAAGAGGACATTTGCTTAAGTCATACAATGAAGACGTCTATCACTACCTATTAATGAAAAGGAGTGTATCTAAGATGAAGATTGTACTTTTAGAGCCTTTAGCAATTAGTAAAGAGAAATTAAGGGAATTCTCTTCCAAACTAATTGAAATGGGTCATGAATTTGTGGTTTATGAGACCGTAGAAAAAAATGAGGATGTTTTAAAAGAGAGGGTAAAGGATGCAGACATTCTTATCATCGCTAATAATTCCTTAAATGGAGAAGTTATAAGAGCCGCAAAAAACTTAAAATATATTTCCATTGCTTTTACAGGATATGATCATGTGGATTTACAAGCTTGTAAGGAAAAGAAGGTTCAGGTTTCCAATGCCCAAGGTTATGCCACAGAGGCTGTAGCAGAACTTACCATTGCCATGATTATTTCTTTGCTTCGAAATGTTATCGATTGTAATGAAGTGGTTAGAAAAGAAGGAACGAAAAATGGCCTTGTGGGAAATGAATTATGGGGAAAAACTGTTGGTATTGTAGGGACAGGTGCTATTGGTCTTAGAACTGCAGAATTATTAAAGGCATTTGGTTGTAATCTTTTAGGATATAGTCGTTCTGAATCTCCAAGAGCCAAGGAATTGGAGATTCAATATGTAAGCTTAGAAGAACTTTTATCCAATAGTGATATCGTATCTCTTCATTTACCATTAAATGAAAAAACCAAGGGTCTTTTGTCAAAAGAGAAGATTGCTTTAATGAAAAAAAATGCATTACTTATTAATACAGCTAGAGGGCCAATCGTAGACAGTCAAGCCTTAGCAGAAGCCTTAAATAATGGGAAAATTGCTGGAGCTGGAATAGATGTATTTGAAATCGAACCTCCGATTCCCTCTGATCATCCTTTATTCCATACTAAAAATACCATTGTAACTCCCCATGCAGCTTTTGCAACAGAGGAATCCATGGTGAAAAGAGCAAATATTGTATTTGATAATGTATACTCATGGATACAGGGGGAACAAAAGAATAAAGTAATTTAGTAAAAATGAGGGCTGCCTAGGCAGTCCCTCAACTACTTACTCTATTAAAACTATTTATTGGTTAATCCTCTTTCATAATCTTCTACCATTCTCTTTACCATGTTTCCGCCAACATAACCATTTTGTCGGGATGTTAAATTCCCTTTGTCTAGTTGGTCGTAATTAGCAATTCCAAGTTCGTTGGCTACTTCTACCTTAAAATTGTCTAGAGCTTTTCTAGCTTCAGGAACTACAACTCTATTATTTCTATTAGCCATTTATTTTCACCTCCTAATTGGTTTTGCAAGTATAGTTTATGTAATTTTAATAATACTACACCTAAAAAATAATGGGTTTTTAAGAAGTAAATGGAATGATTTTTATTATTTTAAAAATTTTTAAGGATAAAACAATAATAAAATAGACCATGAAAGATTTCTAAATATTAGTTTAAAATTTTAAAAGTAGTATATCTATAGTATAATAGAAGAAAAATCAAAGAGGTGCAAGGGATGTTACATGCTTTTTCAAGAACAGAAATGCTAATTGGAACAGAAAATTTAAATAAATTAAAAAATAGTAAAATAGCTGTATTTGGAATTGGAGGGGTGGGTACTTTTGTAGTGGAAGGACTTGCTCGGTCTGCAGTGGGTTCCTTTGTGTTAGTGGATGATGATGATATTTGTCTTACCAACATGAATAGACAAATTCATGCAACCAGAAAAACCGTTGGAAAATCTAAAGTTGAAGTAATGAAGCAGCGTATTTTAGAAATCAACCCTAAGGCTCAAGTAGAGGTATTTCATGAACTATATAATAAAGATAGTGCCGATAGAATGCTACTCCCAGATTACTCCTATGTAGTAGATGCCATTGATATGATATCAGCAAAACTAGATTTAGTGGAAAGATGCTATAAGATGGGAATTCCTATTATGAGTAGCATGGGGGCTGGAAATAAGTTAAATCCTACTATGCTAGAGGTAGCAGATATTTATGAAACCTCAGTATGTCCTTTGGCGCGGGTCATACGAACAGAACTTAGAAAAAGGAATATTCCTAAGCTAAAGGTCGTATACTCTAAAGAAAAGCCTCTTACTCCCTTAGAGTTGGATGGGGGTTGTAAGACCAATTGTATTTGCCCTAATAAGGATAGAACCTGCGCAGATAGAAGACAAATTCCGGGAAGTGTTTCCTTTGTACCCTCTGTGACAGGGCTTATCATTGCATCAGAAGTAGTAAAGGATATTATAAAAAAATAATTTTATTAAAGCTTACAAGAAGCTAGCTACTATGAAGTAGCACATTGAAAATATCTATCCTTAAATCAATGGAAATTAACTACTACATAGTTAGTTTTTTATAGAAATAGAAATGATAAACAATTAAAATTCATTATTATACAAAAAGGAGTGGTTTTATGCAAAATTTTGTTTTTCAGAGTCCAACGAAATTTATATTTGGGAAAGAGACAGAGTACAAAGTAGGAAAGGAGGTAAAAAAATATACCAATAAGGTTTTACTTCATTATGGAGGAGGGAGTATTAAAAAAAGCGGTTTATATGATAGGGTAATCAAGTCTCTTCAAGAGGAAGAAATTGAGTTTATAGAACTTTCAGGAGTGCAACCCAATCCAAGATTAAGTATGGTAAAAGAAGGAATAGAACTATGTAAGAAGGGAGATATTCACTTTATCCTAGCTGTTGGTGGTGGCAGTGTAATTGATTCAGCAAAGGCAATAGCCGCTGGGGTTTGTTATAAAGGAGATGTTTGGGACTTATTTAATGAAAAAGGAAGTCTAGCACAAGCTCTTCCTATAGGTGTTATTTTAACATTACCTGCTACAGGAAGTGAAGCAAGTAAAAGTACTGTTATTACCAATGAAGATGGATGGTATAAAAAAGGATATAATAACGATTTATTAAGACCCAAATTTGCAATTATGAATCCTGAACTAACCTTTACCCTTCCTCCTTATCAAACAGCATCTGGGGTATCGGATATTATGGCCCACGTAATGGAACGATATTTTACCAATGAACTTAACGTAGATTTTACCGATCGGCTTTGTGAGGCAACATTAAAATCTATGATTAAAAATCTACCCCTTGCCCTAAAAAATCCAGAGGATTATGCTGCCCGTGCCGAAATTATGTGGGCAGGTACCATTGCTCATAATGGATTGTTGGGAACCGGTAGAATTGAAGACTGGGCTTCCCATAAAATAGAGCACGAACTTAGTGCTATTTATGATGTTACCCATGGGGCAGGGCTGGCAGTAATATTTCCAGCATGGATGAAATATGTCTATAAAAATAATATGTCAAAATTTGCGCAATTTGCAGTTCGAGTTTGGGATGTAGAGCCTGATTTTGATCACTTAGAAGATACTATTCTGAGAGCAATTGAAAAAATGAAAAATTTCTTTCAACAATGTGGGCTTCCAACAACATTAAAAGAGTTAAATATATTGGATGATAGATTAGAAGAAATGGCAGAAAAATGTACTGAAAATGGGCCAGTAGGAGGACTAGTAAAATTATACAAGAAAGATGTGCTCAACATCTATCATTTAGCAAAATAAGAAAATTTTAGGAACGGGATTTTTACCGTTCCTATTTTGATGGTGACAAAACTAAGTCGTTAAAACACCGGGCGATGGAAACTAGTATGAGTGTTACTTAATGAAAGGTTTGAAATTTTTTTATTTACTATTTCTTAGAAAGGCTTTAACTAAAAAATGTTGTTTGAATTTTAAACACATTGTTTGAAATTCAAATATTGAACATTTTCTGTTAGGGAGAAAAAGTGTTTGATTTTCAAGCACTTTTTTCTTTAATACAAGATTAGGATAAAGAGAATGCCACAAGATTGCTTAGTTTTGAACATTGATATTGTGGTACGAAAATTGCTATTAGTAAATATTGAAATATTGATATTGTAAATATTTTATGGAGGTCAAATAGATAAATAGAGATATATTAACAAGTGTGGCATATAAGATTAAAACAATAAATGGAGGGGTTTACTTTGTCTAAAATTATTGAATGTGTACCAAATTTTAGTGAAGGAAGAAATAAGGAGGTTGTAGAGAAAATATTAAAAGAAATTAGAAATGTAAGTAATATAAAATTATTGGATTATTCTATGGATAAGGATCATAACAGAACAGTAGCAACATTTATTGGAGGTCCTGATGAGGTAATAGAGGCAGCATTTAAAGCAACTAAGAAGGCATCAGAATTGATTGATATGACAAAACACATAGGGGCACATCCTAGAATGGGTGCTACCGATGTTATCCCCCTTATTCCTATCTCTGAGGTGTCTATGGAAGAGTGTATTCGTTTATCAAAAATCTTAGGAGCTAAAATAGGAAATGAATTAGGAATATCTGTATATCTGTACGAAAAATCTGCTACATCTGCTGAAAGAGAAAATCTAGCTAATGTAAGAAAAGGACAATATGAAGGGATGAAAGAAAAACTAAAACAAGAAGGATGGGCACCAGACTTTGGACCAATCAATTTAAATGTAAAATCTGGAGTAACAGCTGTTGGAGCTAGGATGCCATTAGTAGCATACAATATAAACTTGGCAACAAATAATCTAGATATAGCTAAGAAAATTGCAAAGGCCATAAGAGCAAAAAACGGAGGATTTACTTATTGTAAAGCTATTGGTGTTGAAATAAAAGAAAGAGATATCGTACAGGTTTCAATCAATATGGTTGATTATACTAAAACACCCTTGTTTAGAGTATTCGATATGGTAGAACGAGAAGCTAGAAGATATGGAGTAAACGTAATTGGGAGTGAGATTATTGGATTAGTTCCAATGGAAGCATTAATCGATGTCGCAGATTATTATTTAAGACTTGAAGATTTTAATAAAAACCAAGTATTAGAAAAGAGGATGGCAGAGTAGGGGGAGGGGAACAAATGAAAGCCACATTGGTCATTCAAAATATCCAGAATTTAATTACAGTAGAAGGTAAAAATAAGCCTCGTGCAGGATCGCTTCAGGGAAAAATCGGATTGATAGAAGATGGCATTCTTGCTGTTAATAATGATAACATTATATATGTAGGTCAAGGAGAGTTACCAAAAACCATTGAAATCGATGATAATACTATCATCATTGATGGAACAGGAAAAACGATAACACCTGGTCTAATCGATTCCCATACTCATTTGGTTCATGGGGGAAGTAGGGAATATGAACTTTCCATGAAACTAAATGGGAAGGGGTATTTAGATATTTTAAAGGCAGGCGGAGGAATCCATTCTACAGCAAGGGCAACTACTAATGCTTCCTTTAAGAAATTATATGAAAAATCTGAAAAGAGTCTAAACACTATGTTGGAGTTTGGTGTAACATCAGTAGAAGCTAAATCAGGTTATGGCATAGGAAATTTCGATACTGAAATAAAACAACTAGAAGTGGTGAATCAATTAAATGAAAATCATACTATTGATATTATTTCTACATTTATGGGTGCCCATGCGGTGCCTAAAGAATATAAGCATGATTCTGATGCTTTTGTAGATATATTGGTGGATGATATGATTCCTGAAGTAGCCAATAGAAAGCTAGCTAAGTTTTGTGATGTGTTTTGCGAAGAGGGAGTATTTTCTGTAGAACAATCAAGGAAAATATTAAACGTAGCAAAAAAATATGGATTACTTACGAAAATCCATGCTGATGAAATAGTATCTCTGGGTGGAGCAGAATTAGCTGCAGAAATAGGTTGTATATCTGCAGAGCACCTTATAGGAGCCAGCGATCAAGGAATAAAGAGCATGGCAGAGAATGGAGTTATAGCTGTCCTTTTACCGGGAACGAGTTTTTATTTACAAAATGGCACAGTGGCAAGAGCAAGAAAAATGATAAAGGAAAATGTACCTATAGCAATATCTACAGATTATAATCCCGGGAGTTGTCCAAGTGAGAATTTACAATTGATGATGACTTTAGCCGCATTGACTTTAAAAATGACTCCTGAAGAAATTATTGTGGGTACAACTATGAATGCAGCATGTGCATTAGGTATCCAAGATAAGGTTGGCTCGCTAGAGGTAGGTAAAAAAGCAGATATAGCTATCTTTGATACACCCAATTTAGAGTATTTAATATATCATTTTGGCATTAATCATACCTATATGGTTATTAAAAATGGGGAAATCGTTTACAGAAGTAAAAATATATAAATAAAAGGATGGAGGTATTTTTATGATAACGAATACAGATATTTCAAATGCGATGACAATTAAACTTATAGACGTATTTTCTGAACTACCATCTATGCCTAAATTTACAGAGGGTATAAGACGCGCCCCTAAAAGGGAATTTACTTTATCAAAGAAAGAAACAGAAATTGCATTGAAAAATGCATTAAGATATGTACCAGAAGAGTGGCATGAGCAATTAGCACCAGAATTTTTAGATGAATTATTTACTAGAGGAAGAATCTATGGTTATCGATTTAGACCAGAAGGATGTATAAAAGGAAAACCGATAGATGAATACAAAGGGAAGTGTATTGAAGGAAAAGCTTTTCAAGTGATGATAGATAATAATTTGGACTTTGATGTTGCATTATACCCCTATGAATTAGTCACCTATGGAGAAACTGGTCAAGTATGTCAAAACTGGATGCAGTATAGATTATTAAAAAGATATTTAGAAGAGGTAACAGAAGAACAAACCTTAGTGTTAGCATCTGGACATCCAGTAGGATTATTTAAGTCAACACCAAATAGTCCAAGAGTAATCATAACAAATGCATTAATGGTGGGGATGTTTGATAATCAGGATCATTGGATAAAGGCTCAAGCAATGGGAGTAGCAAATTATGGACAAATGACAGCTGGAGGATGGATGTATATTGGACCACAGGGGATTGTTCATGGAACCTATAATACCATATTAAATGCAGGAAGAATGAAATTAGGAATAAAAGATGATGAAGATTTAAGTGGGCATCTATTTGTAAGCTCTGGATTAGGTGGAATGAGTGGAGCTCAAGGGAAAGCAGTAAAAATTGCGGGAGGAGTAGGAATAATCGCTGAAGTAGACTATTCTAGAATACAAACGAGACTAGATCAAGGATGGATAGATGTAGTAACAGAAAATATAGAAGAAGCATTTACAAAAGCTAAAGAGTATCAACAAAAAAAAGAGGCAATGGCAATCGCTTATTATGGGAATATCGTCGATCTATTGGAATATGCAGTAGAAAATCATAAGCGCATAGGATTATTATCCGATCAAACCTCTTGTCATGTACCTTATGATGGAGGCTACTGCCCACAAGGGATTACCTTTAAAGAAAGAACGAAACTATTAAAAACAGATAAGAAAAAATTCAACGAATTAGTAGATGCATCACTGATACATCATTTTAAACTCATCAAAGAATTAGTGGATCGAGGGACATATTTCTTTGATTATGGAAATAGCTTCTTGAAAGCAGTATACGATGCGGGAGCAACAGGAATAGCAAGGAATGGAAAGGATGAAAGTGAAGGTTTTATATTTCCTTCCTATGTAGAAGATATCATGGGTCCAATGCTATTTGATTATGGATACGGACCATTTAGATGGGTATGTTTAAGTGGTAAACATGAAGATCTAATAAAGACAGACAAAGTAGCCATGGAATGCATTGATCCGAACAGAAGATTTCAAGATAGAGATAACTGGATATGGATACGAGATGCAGATCAAAATAAACTGGTGGTAGGTACCCAAGCAAGAATTCTTTATCAAGATGCACAAGGGAGAATGGATATCGCTTTAAAATTTAATGAAATGATAAGAAAGGGAAAAATAGGACCAGTTATGATAGGAAGAGACCATCATGACACAGGAGGAACGGATTCCCCATTTAGAGAAACGGCAAATATTAAAGATGGCAGTAATATAATGGCAGATATGGCAACTCACTGTTTTGCCGGAAATGCAACAAGGGGAATGAGTTTAGTATCCCTACATAATGGGGGAGGAGTAGGAATAGGCAAAGCTATCAATGGTGGATTTGGTTTAGTATTAGATGGCAGTGAAAGAGTAGATAATATTATAAAAACAGCAATACCTTGGGACGTAATGGGAGGAGTAGCTAGGCGTTCCTGGGCAAGAAATAAACATTCAATAGAAACAGCTATTGACTATAATCAGAAATTTAAGAATACAGATCATATAACAATTCCCTATATAGCAGATGAAAACCTAGTGAAGGAATTAGTTAATAAGTATTATCAATAAATATAGACTATCTCAACTGCTTTCTCTAGTAAAACAGTTGAGATACTTAAAATACGAATGAAAAATGATATCATAAAGGGGTGATAAGAATTAAAAAGAGGTAGAAAAAATGTTAGGAGGAATAAAATGTTAACGAATCCGGTTGTATTGTCAGTAATCATTATGACTATTTTATGTTTGCTGAAGGTAAATGTGTTGATTTCAATTATCATAGCAGCTATAGCTGGTGGCTTATTTTCAGGGATGTCAATTATAGAAACAATGTCAACCTTAATTGGAGGTATGGGGGGAAATGCAGAAACTGCATTGTCCTATATTTTATTAGGGACATTGGCTGTTGCAATTGAAAAAACAGGTATTGCTCAAGTATTAGTAATAAAAATTAGAAATGTAATTAAAAATAAGAAAAAAACTTTTATATTATTAATTGCTGCTGTAGCTTGTTTGTCTCAAAATTTGATTCCGGTTCATATAGCTTTTATTCCCATTTTAATTCCACCATTGCTTGGACTAATGAACAAATTAAAAATTGATAGAAGAGCGGTAGCCTGTGCACTGACCTTTGGATTGAAGGCTCCATATGTTATGGTACCAGTAGGATTTGGACTTATTTTTCATAATATTATAAGAGATGCTCTCATTGATAATGGTGTTATGGTAGAGACAGAGATGATCTGGAAATCAATGTTTCTGCCAGGAGTTGGAATGATTATAGGGTTGTTTGTAGCAGTTCTTATCACCTATAGAAAATCAAGAGAGTATAAAGATATTGATATAAATAACACAGATGAACACAATCAATCTATAGAATTAAAAAAGGAACACTTTGGAGCATTAGTAGGTACGGCTGGGGCCTTTATTGTTCAAATTTTTACAGATTCTTTGCCCCTTGGCGCATTAGTAGGTATTTTATTAATGATGCTATTTGGTGCCTTTAAATTTAATGAGCTTGATGAAATGATGAATGGCGGTATTAAGCTAATGGGTTTTATTGCATTTGTAATGTTAGTAGCAGCTGGTTATGGAGAAGTAATTAGAGCAACAGGAGGAGTTGAAAGTTTAGTTAAAACCGCTGTAGGAATAATGGGAGGAAGTAAATTTGTAGGAGCATTTCTAATGTTATTAATCGGTCTTATTGTTACAATGGGAATCGGTACCTCATTTGGAACAATTCCGGTCATTGCCACAATATTTGTTCCTTTAAGTCTTGAAATGGGATTTAGTCCCGCTGCAATTATTGCCTTAGTAGGTACTGCAGGTGCATTAGGAGACGCTGGTTCTCCTGCTTCGGACAGTACATTAGGACCTACTTCTGGACTAAATGTAGATGGACAGCATGATCATATCTGGGATACATGTGTTCCAACGTTTATTCATTATAACATACCATTATTAATATTTGGCACTATTACGGCCATGATACTTTAAAGGGGAAATAATAATCGTATAATGTTATACTCTTAAATAGAATCGTATTTATATTAGAATAAATTATAAGGGGAGAGATAATAATGGATACCGTATTCCTTGATGGAAATAGTTTGACATTAGAACAATTTAATGACGTAGTGAGATTTAATAAAAAAGTGGAATTAGCTCCACAAGCAATAGAAAAAGTTAATGGTGCAAGGAAATTTGTCGACAAATATGTAAGAGAAAATAAAGTTGAGTATGGAATTACAACAGGATTCGGTAAATTTAGTGATGTTGTCATTAATAGAGATGAAACGAAAATGTTACAGAGGAATCTTATTTTAAGTCATTCTTGTGGTATTGGGAATCCCTTAGATGAAGAAATAGTAAGAGGTATTATGCTTTTAAGAGCAAATTCTTTAGCAAAAGGCTTTTCTGGAATCAGGTTGTCAACTTTAAATGTGTTAATTGAAATGTTAAATAAGGGAGTGCACCCAATTATTCCTGAAAAAGGTTCTCTAGGTGCTAGTGGAGATTTAGCACCATTAGCTCACATGGTTTTGGTGATGATTGGAGAAGGGGAAGCGATTTATCATCATATAAGAATGTCTGGTAAAGATGCGATGGAAAAGGCTAATATTTCTATTGTTGAATTAACATCTAAAGAAGGCTTAGCACTTATTAATGGTACGCAAGTTATGACATCTATAGGGGCACTTACAGTCTACGATGCTATAAACTTAAGTAAAACTGCTGATATCACAGCTTCATTAACTGTAGAGGCCCTAAATGGTATCATAGATCCCTATGATGAAAAGATTCATAAAGTTAGAAGACATAATGGTCAAATCAGTACAGGTAAAAACTTACTATCTATTTTAGAAGGAAGCAAAATGACTACTAGACAAGGAGAACAAAGAGTACAGGATGCTTATTCTTTAAGGTGTATACCACAAATACATGGTGCTTCAAAGGATTGCTTTCAATTTGTAAAAGAAAAGGTTGAAATAGAAATGAATGCCGCTACAGATAATCCCTTGATATTTATAGATGAAGGTGAGGTCATCTCTGGAGGAAATTTTCATGGTCAACCGATGGCATTGCCCTTTGACTTCTTAGGAATTGGTCTAGCGGAGCTTGCTAATGTATCCGAAAGAAGAATAGAAAGATTAGTAAATCCTGCTCTAAATGATGGATTACCTGCTTTTTTAGTGAAAAATGGTGGGGTGAATTCTGGATATATGATTGTTCAATATGCAGCTGCATCCTTAGTATCTGAAAATAAAGTATTAGCACATCCGGCAAGCGTTGACTCTATTCCTTCTTCAGCCAATCAGGAAGACCATGTTTCTATGGGAACCATTGCAGCCAAAAAAGCAAGAGAGATATTAGATAATGTTAGAAAAGTTTTAGCTATGGAAATATTAACGGCTTGTCAAGGGATTGATTTAAGAGGAAATAAAGGCTTAGGAATTGGTTCTGCTGAAGCATATAATATCGTTAGGGGAAAAGTATCTATGGTGGAAGAGGATAAGGTTATGTATCTAGACTGTCTCTTATACACATCTCCGAGCCCACGAGACAGGCAGAAATCTCGTA
>USMD01000045.1 GCA_900555725.1 uncultured Garciella sp.
CGGAGATGTGTATAAGAGACAGATCATAAGGAATATAATGAAGAATATTTTATTAGGGTATTAGAAAATTTGCCGGAAACAAGATGGGTAAAGGGTTCTAATTTTTGTGATATTGCTCTTAGGATAGACCAAAGAACCAATCGGGTCATTGTACTATCTGCTATTGACAACATGATCAAAGGGGCTGCTGGTCAAGCCATACAGAATTTGAATCTTCTCTTTGGTTTAAAAGAACAGGAAGGATTGGAAACATTGGCTATGATGCCGTAAGAGAATTGTGAAATAACATTATTTAATCTATTTTGATAGTGATTGAAAGGATAGATGTCTTCATTGCACTACTCCATAAAGTCGTTGCTTCATAAAACATCTATCCTTAGATGAATCAAAATCCACTAGGACAACAAAAATTCAAATAATATTTTATAAGATATAAGTTTTTTAAAATAATAAATAGGAGGCTTTATCAGTGGAAAAAGAAAAAGTTGTATTAGCATATTCAGGAGGATTAGATACTTCTGTCATATTAACCTGGTTAAAGGAAGAATGTAGATATGATGTGATCGCCGTATGTGTTAATATAGGGCAAAAAGAAGATTATGATGCAATCTATGAAAAAGCTTTAAAGACAGGAGCTGTCAAAGCATATATTATTGATGCTAAGGAAGAATTTATTAAAGATTATATTTTCCCAACGGTACAGGCAGGGGCAATTTATGAAGAAGATTATTTATTAGGGACTTCCTTTGCTCGACCACTGATTTCCAAAAAACTTGTGGAAATTGCTCAAGAAGAAGGAGCTGTAGCCATTGCCCATGGAGCAACTGGTAAGGGAAATGATCAAGTAAGATTTGAACTTACCATTAAGGCTTTAAATCCTCATCTTAAAATTATTGCTCCTTGGAGGGTTTGGAATTTAAAGTCTAGAGAAGATTGTATAGAATACGCTAAAAAATACAATATTCCCATTGCCCAAACCAAAAAGAATATTTATAGTAGAGATGAAAATATCTGGCACATCAGCCATGAGGGCGGAGATTTAGAAGATCCTTGGAATGAGCATCAAAGCAGTATGTATAAGTTAACCGTTTCACCCCAAGAGGCTCCAGATACCCCAACTTATGTGGAAATTGACTTTGAAAAAGGAATTCCTGTAGCAATTGATGGAGAAAAGTTAGATGCTTTAGAATTAATGAACAAGTTAAATAGGATTGCTGGGGAAAATGGAGTAGGAGTCGTTGATATTGTAGAAAATAGATTAGTAGGAATGAAATCTAGGGGAGTATATGAAACCCCAGGGGGAACCATACTATATAAGGCTCATAGGATTTTAGAAAAACTTACTCTGGATCGAAATACCATGGCCTTTAAGCAAATGGTAGCCCAAAAGTATGCTCAATTGGTTTATGATGGCATGTGGTTTACTCCTTTAAGGAAAGCCCTAGCTGCCTTCGTAGAGTCTACTCAGCAAAATGTAACAGGGACCGTAAGAATAAAATTATATAAGGGAAATTGCACTGGAGCAGGTTCTAAATCTCCATATTCTCTTTACAATGAAGAATTTGTAACCTTTGGAGAAGATGAAGTATACAACCAACAGGATGCAGAAGGATTTATCAATCTCTTTGGATTACCTTTAACAATCCAAGCATTAATGAGAGAAAGCAATAAGAAAGTTACCCAAGAATAGAAAAGAAGGAGTCATTATTATGAAATTATGGGGAGGACGTTTTCAAAAAGAAACGGCTGGAATCATGGATAGATTTAACGCTTCTATCCCCTTTGATCAAAAACTTTACAAGCATGATATCATGGGCAGTATTGCCCATGCAAAAATGCTTGGAAAATCTAAAATTATCACCCAAGAAGAAAGTAAGAAAATCATGGAAGGATTACAGGGAATTTTAGAAGATATTGAAAATGGGAAAGTAGAGTTTCAAATAGAGTATGAAGATATTCATATGAATATTGAGGCATTGCTTATTGAGCGTATTGGAGAAGTAGGCAAAAAACTACATACCGCCCGTAGTAGAAATGACCAGGTGGCAGTGGATATTCGATTGTATTTAAGAGATGAGATAAAAGAGATTTCTCAATTGTTGTTGGAATTATTAAAAACTCTTACCGATCTAGCCAAAGATCATGTAAATACCATTATGCCTGGATATACCCACCTGCAAAGGGCACAACCTATTAATCTTGGATATTATTTTATGGCTTATTTTCAAATGTTTCAAAGGGATTATCAAAGGCTTTTAGACTGTAAAAAAAGAGTCAATATTATGCCCTTGGGGGCTGGGGCTTTAGCGGGTACTACCTATCATACAGATCGAAAGTTTCTAGCCAAAGAATTAGGCTTTGATGGCATTTGTGAAAATTCTATGGATGCAGTAAGCGATCGAGATTTTGTCATTGAATTTATTAGTGCTGGTTCTATCATTATGATGCATTTAAGTAGAACCTGTGAGGAGCTGGTTTTATGGAGCTCCCAAGAATTTGGCTTTGTGGAAATGGATGATGCTTACAGTACAGGAAGTAGTATTATGCCCCAAAAGAAAAATTCTGATGTGGCAGAGTTGATCCGGGGCAAAACCGGGAGGGTATATGGAAACCTTATGAATATTCTAACTATTATGAAATCCCTTCCTTTAGCCTATAACAAGGATATGCAGGAGGACAAACCACCACTATTTGATACGGCAGAAACCATTAAGGATTGTCTCATTATTTTTAAAGATATGATTAGCACTATGATAGTGAAAAAGGAAAATATGAAAAAGGCTACCAAAGAGGGTTTTATGAATGCTACCGATGTGGCTGATTATTTGGTAACAAAGGGAGTTCCCTTCCGATCTGCCCATGAAATTGTAGGAAAAATGGTATTCTATTGTATCCATCATGGTAAAGCAATCGAAGAGTTAAGCATAGAAGAATTTAAGAATTTTTCTAAGGACTTTGGGGAAGATATTATAGAGACAGTACAGATAGAAAATTGTATGAATTCTAAGGTTTCCCAAGGTTCTACCTCTCAAGAAAGTGTAAATAAGATGATTGAAAATGCTGAGGATTTTTTAAGTAAACTAAATATATAATTTAATCTGTGTGCTAGATTAATGTAGATTTGCATTGTGGAAAGGTTCCTTGGGACATTGGCAAATCGAAATTAACTAGTACAATGGGTTAATATAAAAACAAAGAAGATATTGTAGGATAAATACTGTTTCAAAAGAAAGGATCATAGATGCTTCATGGAGCAGCGACTTAATGCCCCTTTTCCTTCTATTTTTTATTTTTCATGAAAAAGAGGGCATTTGCGGAGCAGTGAATGAAGGCATCTATGACAATATACATAAGACTTTCATGTATTTTGCAATAGCCTTACTATAGTCAAGGAGGGATTATCATGGCTTTTAATTTAAAGGGAAGAAGTTTACTCACCCTAAAGGATTACTCACCATCAGAAATCAAATATTTATTAAATATAGCCCAAAATGCTAAGGAAGATAGTAGAGCAGGAGTAATTCACCAACGCTTTTTAGGAAAAACCATTGCTCTTATTTTTGAAAAGAGATCCACAAGAACTAGATGTGCTTTTGAAACGGCTTTTGGAGAAGAGGGAGGCCATCCAGTTTTTCTTTCTACCGATGATATTCAATTAGGAGGAAAAGAATCAATAGAAGATACTGCAAGGGTACTAGGAAGGATGTTTAATGCCATTGAATTTAGAGGATTTAAGCAAGAAACGGTAGAAGCTTTGGCCAAATATTCTGGAGTTCCTGTTTATAATGGACTTACTGATCTTTACCATCCTACACAGGTATTAGCAGATCTTCTTACCATACAAGAGGAGTTTGGACAGTTAAAGGGAGTCAAAATGACCTATGTAGGGGATGGAAGAAATAATATGGCAAATTCTTTGATGATTGGTTGTTCGAAAATGGGACTTCACTTTACCATAGCAGCTCCTAAGAAATTGTGGCCAGAGGAAGAATTAGTGGCTACAGCAAAAGAGTATTGTAAAACATCCCATGGTTCTATCACTCTTACTCAAAATCCAAAAGAAGGGGTAAAAGATGCTCAAACAATCTATACGGATGTGTGGATTTCTATGGGAGAAGAAGAGAAAATGAAACAAAGAATAGAACTATTATCTCCTTATCAAGTAAATCAAGAACTAATGAACTCTACTGGAAGGGAGGACACTATTTTCTTACATTGCTTACCAGCAGTAAAGGAAAATGAAGTCACTACAGAAGTAATAGAAGGTCCTCAATCTAGAGTATGGGACGAAGCGGAAAATAGAAAACATACCATTAAGGCCATTATGTTAGCGACGATATAGAAAAGGTAAAGCCAGCTCAAAAAGAGCTGGCTTTTAAAGTATGTTATAATTCTATATGGTAAGATACATATGTATTTTTAAAATTTTATATTGTTTAAAAATCTAATTATAAGAGGGTGATTTTCAATGAGTATGAAACTAGTGATCTTTGATATGGATGGAACGATTGTGAGTACAGCAGAAAGTTATATGTACTCTATGAATCAAGTATTAAAACAGGAAGGACTCCCGGTACATGATTTAGAAAGTTATATTAAATGGATGGGGGGAGGCTTTCGAAATTTGACCATGAAAGCAATACCAGAATCTAAAAGAAATGAAAAATATATTGATGAATTGACCCAAAGAATGGATGACGTCTATGGACAGCATTGGGATTACCATCTAAAGGCATATGATGGCATTTATCATTTAATGGATGCATTGGTAGAGAGAGGAATTTTATTAGCTATTAATACTAACAAAATGGATGATAAGGCTAAGAAGATAATAGAAGAACTTTTTTATAACTATGATTTTGTAGATATCATAGGGAAAAGGGCGGATATCCCCAATAAACCAGATCCCTTTGCTGCTAGGTTGATTATGAAAAAAGCAAAGGTAACCCCAAAGGAAACTATGTATGTGGGAGATAGTCAATACGATGTAGAAACAGCCATCAATGCAGGAGCCATTCCTGTAGCGGTTAAATGGGGCTATAGGGATGAAAGTGTTCTACAAAAGGCTAAATATCTATTAAATCATCCTATGGAGCTTTTGGAGTATATAGGGTAGAAATAAAAGTGAATTTGCATATCAATATAAAAATAAAGCCCATTATTTTGGGCTTTATTTTTATTTATACCAAAGGCAAACAACTAGCTAGTTCTATAAAGGGTATAGTCAATATTATATTCATTAAATTTTCTATAAATGGTCCTTCTACCTATACCCAACTCTTCTGAGGCTTTCTTCACATTGCCATTGTGTTTCTTTAAAGCAGAGATGATGGCTTGCATTTCTAATTCTTTTAGATTAAAGGAAGTGATACTTTTATTATCTAAAATCAATGGACCTTTATTTTCAGGTTGGCATGTCTGCATAGAACTTTCTTGAAGTTTCACAGGCAAATCATCAACAGTTATGAAATTTTGCTCCGCAATATTTACAGCCCTTTCTACTACATTTTCCAACTCACGAACATTACCTGGCCAGTTATAGGATAAAAATATTTTGTATACCTGCTCATCAAAACCTGTTATTTGTTTCATTAATTTTTGATTATACTTCAGTAAAAAGGAATCGGCTAAATCCTTTATGTCTTTCCCTCGTTTTCTTAGCGGTGGTATATTTATAGAAAGAACATTTAGTCGATAATATAAATCTTCTCGAAACATTTTATTTTCGATAAGCTCTTCTAAATTTTTATTGGTTGCTGCAATCACTCGAACATCAATTTTGATATTTTTTGTTCCCCCGATTCTAACAACTTCCATATTTTGTAGAACCCGCAGTAGAGTTACTTGTATATCTAAGGGCAAATCTCCTATTTCATCAAGAAAAAGAGTCCCTCCATTTGCTAGCTCAAATTTCCCAGGTCGCCCTTCTTTTTTAGCACCAGTAAAGGCACCACCCTCATATCCAAATAGTTCACTTTCTATTAAATTTCTTGGAAGGGCACCGCAATTAATGGCAATAAAGGGATTTTTACAACGGTTACTATTATTATGTATTGATTGGGCAAATAATTCTTTTCCTGTACCACTTTCTCCTAAAAGAAGGACCGTAGAGTCACTTTCTGAAGCAATTTTAGCAAGTTTTTTTGTTCGATTCATAGTTTCTGAACTTCCAATGATATCCTTAAAGGAATATTCAGCATAGGAAGTGGTCATTTTATTGATGAGTTTATGCACAAACTTATTTTCTTTTATTGTAAGTACAAATCCATTTTTATTGCCATTGGAGTCCTTTACAATATTAATAGAAACAGAACATCTTACATTTCTATTTTTCGCCTCTATCATCAATTCTTTATCATATATATTGGAATTAATAGATTTTAAGTTAATAATTTTTTTGTTATATTTAAATATTTTATTGATATCCTTGTCTATTACTTTTTCATTTTTTAGATGGAATATGGAAATTGCTAAGTCATTAATTTGTGTAATAATGCCATCATTATTAAAACATATGGTTCCATAGGGGATAGAATTTATGATTGAGTTCAACTGGCTGTTATAAATTTGTATTTGATTATAGGCATTTTTAATTTGCATTTGTTGTTCAATGGCCTTTACTCCAGCAACAACCATACCTAGACTATGGGGATGAGCTTTATCCCAGGGGCCAGAAAGATTTAGACAGCCGATAATATTACCATTTAAATCATGTATTGGCGCTGCAGAACAAGCCCAATTTCTATGGGGTGCATAATAGTGCTCGTCTGCCCATACTTGTATGGGGATGTCTTTGCATATACTTATGCCAATTCCATTGGTCCCGATATACTTTTCACTTCTGTTGGCTCCTTCTATTAAGATATTCTCCTGAGCTTGAGCTTGGGTGAAAATATCTTCGTCTCCTATAATCTTAAGTACATAGCCTTCTTCATCGGTTAATACTACTAAAAATCCAGAGTGCTTCACTGTATCATAAATGGTTTCCATTATAGTAATAGCAATACTCACCATATCCTTATGTAAATCATTTCTACAGGATAATTCTTTTTCACTTAAAACTTTTTTCTCAATATGCTCCCAACTTACTCTATAATTTTTAGAACGGATCCAAGAATCTAAAATTTCCTTTCTTATGGAACACTGAATGAAAGGTTCATCATTTATAAACTTATTCCAAGCGTTCCTTATTTCATCCCTATTGTAGCGGTTAAACAATGATATCCCCCCAATAACATTATTTATAATCTCTTAGATAATAATCCCTATTATTTTGTCTCTTTCATCTTTCCATTATTTATTATTATATATCATTTACATTACTTTACAAGGAATGTCTTTGAAATCCATTTTATAAATTTCACTTAGTTTTCATTGGCATATCTTTTGCATTTAACTATAGTATAAGAAATATTTAGAGGGTTGAGATATAAAAAGCTTTGAAGAGATAAGACCTTAAGATCCTTAATTACTTGCTTTGAATGAAATTTATATAAAAATTTAAAGGATACAAAATGGCACGTTGTCAAAATGGCACACTGCCAAAATGACACATTAAAATTTCTGAAGTTATAGGGAGGTTTTCTTATAAGAAGAAGTAAGTCATCTATTATACTAGTTAAGTTATTTTGATTTAGAAAAATTACTATTTCAAGGGATAGATGTTTCACGAAGCGACGATTTAGTGGTCCCTTTTTTACATAGATTTGTTGTCCTAAAAAAGAAGGGCATTTGCTTAAGTAGAACAGTGAAGACATCTATCCTTAAATCAACTAGCACAATAGGTTAAGTCAAAAATTCATAAAAATATAAATTAAAAAGGGAGGAATCAAAAATGAACAAAATTAAAGTGGGAGTAGTAGGGTATGGTGTCATAGGCCAAAGACTAGCTGATGGGGTAGCAAGGCAAGAAGATATGGAGCTTATCGGAGTTGCTGATATTGCTCCAACACTATCTGTTAGAGCATTAAAGGAGCAAGGGATGCCTTATAATTTATATTGTTCCATTGACGATACCAGTGCTTTGGATGAAGCAGAGATTCCTGTAGCTGGCAAATTAGAGGATATGCTTGAACAGGTGGATATTGTATTAGATGCCACCAGTGCTGGAATAGGGGCTAAAAATAAGGAATTGTACAAAAAACATAGGGTAAAGGCTATATTCCAAGGGGGAGAGAAAAATGATGTAGCAGATGTGTTTTTCCATGGATATGCCAACTATGAAAAGGGAGTAGGGGCAGATTATTTAAAATTAACCTCCTGTAATACCACTGGATTAATTAGGGCAGTAGATTGTATTCATAGAGAAGTTGGAGTTGAAAAGGTAGCCATTACAATTATTAGAAGAGTAGCAGACCCAGGAGATTATCATAGAGGATTAACCAATGCATTACAGGTAGATAAAGCACCTAGTCATCAAGCAGTAGATTTAATGACCATTATGCCTGATGTGGATGCTACAGGCATATTGATTCATACACCAGTAACCCATGGTCACATTATTACTATGGTAGCAACCCCTAAAAAGGATATTTCTAAGGAACAATTATTAGAGTTATTTAAAGCTCATCCTAGAATTCGTGTAGTAAGATTAGCCGATGGTTTCTTGGGAAATGCCTCCTTATTTAGATATGCAAGGGATCTAGGAAATAAAAGAGGAGATATGTATGAAATTGCAGTATGGGAAGAATCTATCGTAAAATCCGGCAAAGATATTATGTTTGCCATCAATATTCCCCAAGAGGCTGTAGTGATTCCAGAAAACATGGATGCCATCAGAGCAGCTATGAAAATGCAATTAACCAGAGAAGAAGGAACAAAAATGACAAATAAGTACCTGGGGATGAAATAGTATGAAGATAAAGAATTTTAAAGAATTTGATTATGAGAATCAAAGAGTTTTATTAAGGCTAGATATTAATTCACCTATTGATCCTAAGACAAAAAAAATTGTAAATGAAAATAGAATGAATAAATGCCTACCGACATTAAAATATCTTTTAGATCATAGGGCAAAGGTAGCTATCATTGCCCACCAAGGGGATACTTTAGATTATCAAAATTTAATCAGCTTAGAGGAACATGCTCAAAAATTAAGTGAGAAATTAGGAGTAAAAGTAGAATACATTGATGATGTATGTGGACCTGCTGCAAAAGAGAAGGTGAAAAGCTTACAGCCGGGGGAAGTGATATTATTAGGAAATCTTAGGTACCTTACAGAGGAAGTATCCACCTTTGAAAAGGCAGTAAAACTTACCCCTCAAGAGATGGTAAACACCTATCTTGTGAGAAATTTAGCTCCCTTATTTGATTTTTATATCAACGAAGCTTTTTCCGCAGCCCATAGAAATGCTCCCTCTATGGTAGCATTTCAAGAATTACTTCCCAGTGCAGCAGGAGACTTATTTTTTAAAGAAGTGGAAGCTTTAAATAAGGTTATGGAAGATCCACAAAAACCATGTGTTTTTATATTGGGAGGTGCTAAAATATCTGATGCCTTTGGAATGATGAAACAGGTATTGGAAAATGGCAGTGCCGATAAGATATTAACCTGTGGAATAACAGGGCAGGTAATGCTTATAGCAGCAGGCTATGATATAGGAAAAGAAAATAGGAAGTTTTTAAAAGATAGATCGCTAGACGTATTCATAGAACCAGCAAAGGAATATTTAGAAAAATATCCTGATAAAATTCTTTATCCAGTCGATTTGGCCTATGAAAAAAATGGCTTAAGAGAAGAAATTGTTATAGAGCAACTGCCAATTCATATAAGCACACTGGACATCGGGAGAAAGACAATGGAAGAGTATCAAAAAGTAATCGCTAGTGCGGGAACTCTTTTTATGAATGGACCCCCAGGGGTATATGAAAATATACTCTTTGAATATGGAACAAAGGAGATTGCCCAGGTCATCGCACAATCTAAAGGCTATAGTTTAATCGGTGGTGGAGATACGGTAACAGCCATAGGAAAATATGTAAATTTAGAAGATATCAACTATGTATGTACCGCTGGAGGAGCCATGGTAAGGTACTTGTCAGGAGTAAAACTTCCATTAATAGAAGCAATGGAAAAGCATGGGAAATAGAATCAGAAGGAAGAGGTGATAAAAACATGCTTTCTAATAAAAGAATAAAGGAATTAGAAATATTCGCCACAGAAATTCGAATAGAAACTATGAAAACCCTTACTAATTTTGGGTCTGGTCATTTAGGGGGAGCTATGAGCATGGTAGAAGTTTTATCGGTACTATATGGAGAGGTCATGAGAATAGATCCTAAAAATCCTCGATGGGAGGATAGGGATTGGCTGGTAGTATCCAAAGGACATTCAGGTCCTAGCTTATATGCCACCCTTGCTCTAAAGGGATTCTTTGATAAAGAAAAGCTAAAGACTCTAAATCAACCTGGTACCAACCTTCCTAGCCATTGTGATAGAAATAAAACCATAGGAATCGATATGACTACAGGTTCCTTAGGGCAAGGTATGAGTACGGCAATAGGCGTAGCCCTAGGGAATAGATTGGACAATAGAGATAGCTATACCTATTTGATTCTAGGAGATGGAGAATGTGACGAAGGGCAAGTATGGGAAGGAGCATTATTTGCTGGCCATCGCAAATTAAATAATCTTATTGCCTTTGTAGACTACAATAAAAAACAATTAGACGGTTGGACACGTGATATATGCGACTTAGGAGAGCTAGATAAAAAATTCAAAGAATTTGGCTGGTATGCTCAAAGAATAGATGGACATGATATACAAGCAATTCATCAAGCCATAGAAAATGCAAAGAAACAAAAAGAAAAGCCTTCTATGATTGTACTAGATACCATAAAAGCAAAGGGAATTGGTTTTGCAGAAGATATGCTATTTAATCATCATGTGAGTATTGGTAAAGAACAAGGATCACAGTCCATTCAGGAATTGGAAAAAAAATTAACTGCCTTAAAAGCTGAAAGGGGGGACATGGAATGATAAAACTAGCAGAAAAAATCGAAAAAGAAGAAGTGTTAATGAGGGATGTATATTGCAATACATTAATGGATATGGCAGAAAAAGATTCAAGGATTGTGATATTGGATGCTGACTTGATGAATTCTATGGGGACCATGCCCTTTGCGAAAAAATATCCAGAGAGAACCTTTGATTGTGGGATACAAGAGGCAAATATGATAGGGGTTGCTGCAGGACTTTCAGCAACCGGTAAAATTCCATATGCCCATACCTTTGGACCCTTTGCCACCAGAAGATGTTTTGATCAAGTTTTTATTTCTGCAGCCTATGCAAAATTAAACGTTAGAATTATTGGATCTGATCCAGGGATTACAGCTGCCTTTAACGGGGGAACCCATATGCCCTTTGAGGATATAGGATTGATGAGAACCATACCTGATATTACAATCATTGAACCAGTGGATTCCATTATGTTAGAGGATATGATACGTCAGCTAAAAGATAAGTATGGAGTCTATTATGTAAGACTGCTTAGGAAGAATGCAATGCAAGTTTATGAGCAGGGCTCTACCTTTGAAATAGGCAAAGGAATTACTTTAAGGGAAGGAAAGGATGTTACCATCATTTCCACAGGGATTATGGTTTCCGAAAGTTTAAAGGCTGCCAAGCTTTTAGAAAAGGAAGGCATCAGTGCAAAAGTAGGGAATATCTTTACCATCAAGCCAATTGATAAGGATTTCATATTAGAATGTGCAAAACAAACAGGGGCTATGGTGACAGCAGAAAACCATAATATTATAAATGGACTTGGTTCGGCTGTAGCAGAAGTAGTATCAGAAAACTATCCCATACCTATGGGAAGAATAGGATCTCAAGATTTATTTGGAGAAGTGGGATCTGTCGATTATTTACAAAAAAGATATAAAATGACTGCCCAGGATATCGTAAATAAAGCAAAAGAAGTAATTGCTAAAAAGTAAGGACAATCACAAGAAGGGGGATCATCTTGAATGAAAGTAGAATTGGGATTCGGTAAACAAAAATTAAAGGTAGATATAGAGGATAAAAATCTATTGGAGATATTAAAACCCAATACACTGGATGGAACTATCGATCAAATAGAAGAAGTACGGCATGCTCTTAAAAATCCCATCGGAACCAAAAGATTAAAGGACATTGTAAAACCTGGTGAAAAGATAGCTATCATTACTAGTGATATTACTCGTCCCATGCCTTCAAAATTAATATTGCCTGAAGTAATAAAGGAGTTGCTTCAGGCAGGGGTGGATCCTAAAAATATAAAAATAGTATTTGCCCTGGGAAACCATAGAAAACATACTGAAGAGGAAAAAAGACAACTGGTAGGAGAAGATATTTTTTCAAAAGTACAATGTATTGATAGTGATGGAAGAAATTTTATAAATATGGGAAAAACATCCCATGGTACCCCTGTAGATATCTATAGGAAAGTGGCTTTGGCAGATAGAAGGATTTGCCTAGGAAATATTGAATATCACTACTTTGCTGGGTACAGTGGAGGAGCCAAAGCAATCATGCCTGGAGTATCCTCAAGGGAAGCAATCCAGGAAAATCACAGTATGATGGTAAGGGAAGAGGCCAAAGCAGGGGAAATAGACCAGAATCCTGTTAGACAAGACTTAGAAGAAGCCATATCTTTTGTGCCTATAGATTTTATCGTAAATGTTGTCTTAAATGAAAAAAAGGAAATCGTAAAAGCAGTAGCAGGACATTATATTGAGGCCCATAGGGAAGGATGTAAGTTTTTAGATAGTATTTATAAAATATCCATAAAAGAACCTGCAGATATTGTAATCGTATCTCCTGGAGGTTATCCAAAGGACATCAACATGTATCAAGCCCAAAAGGCTTTAGATAATGCAAAACATGCTGTAAAAGATGGGGGAATTATTATCTGGGTGGCAAGTTGCAGAGAAGGATTGGGGGAGAAAGTTTTTGAAAAATGGATTACACAAGCGGATCATCCCAATGATATGGTAAAAAAAATAAAGTCCAACTTCCAATTAGGGGGTCATAAGGCTGCTGCCATTGGAATGGTATTAAATAGATGTGAAATATACATGGTTTCAGAATTAAGGGATGAGATTGTCAAAGAAGCTTTTTTAATCCCATTTCATGATGTAGATTCTGCACTGCAGCAGGCTTTTTATAAATTAGGAAATGATTCTAAGGTTATCGTTATGCCTTACGGCGGATCAACACTACCAGTTTTAAAATCGAAATTAGCAGCAGAGGAAATGAAATAATTAAAAAAGAATAGGGGGATAGAAATGTCAGATATACAAAAAAAAGCATTGGAAGCTCATAAAAAGTGGAAAGGAAAAATTGAAGTAATTAACACAGTAGAAGTAGAGGATGAAATGGATCTATCCTTGGCATACACACCAGGGGTAGCAGAGCCTTGTAAAGAAATCCATAAAAATAAAGAATTGGTATATGACTATTGTAGAAAAGGGAATTTAGTAGCAGTAGTTACCGATGGTTCAGCAGTACTTGGCCTTGGGGATATTGGTCCAGAGGCGGGAATGCCTGTCATGGAAGGAAAATGTGTATTATTCAAAAGATTTGGTAATGTAGATGCATTTCCCATTTGTTTAAAAACCAATGATGTAGATGAAATTGTTCGAACTATAGAACTAATTTCTCCTACCTTTGGAGGTATCAATTTAGAAGATATCTCAGCTCCTAGATGTTTTGAAATAGAAAGAAAGTTAAAAGAAAAATTAGAGATACCAATCTTTCATGACGACCAGCATGGGACTGCTGTGGTAACCTTAGCAGCTATGATAAATGCCTTAAAACTTACTAATAAAAAACTAGAAGATTTGTCAGTAGTGGTCAACGGATCAGGAGCTGCTGGAATAGCCATTACAAAATTATTAATGAGTACAGGACTAAAGGATGTGGTTTTATGCGATACAAAAGGGGCCATCTATAAGGGTAGAGAGAGGCTAAATCCAGTGAAAGAAGAAATGGCCCAAATTACCAATCCTCAGATAAAAAAAGGTTCCTTAGCAGATGTTATGGTTGGAGCAGATGTATTTATAGGAGTATCTGCACCAGGGGTAGTAACCGAGGATATGGTAAAAAGTATGAGAAAAGATCCTATGATTTTTTCAATGGCAAATCCAGTGCCAGAGATCTTCCCAGAGGATGCCAAACAAGCAGGAGCTAAAGTAATTGGAACCGGGAGATCAGATTATCCCAATCAGATTAACAATGTTTTGGCATTTCCAGGTATTTTTAGAGGTGCTTTAGATGTAAAGGCAAGGGATATAAATGACGAAATGAAGATAGCTGCAGCCAAGGCCATCGCTTCACTGGTGAGTGATAAAGAATTAAATCCTAAATTTATTATTCCAAAACCCTTTGATGAAAGGGTAGGAAAAACAGTAGCCCAAGAGGTAGCAAAGGCAGCAAGAGAATCTGGAGTAGCTAGAATATAAAGAAGATAAAAAGGAAAACTCCTTTCTGATAGAAACGAACAAATGGAAGTAAGTCAGAGAGGAGATTTTTTATAAAATTCATATTAATTAATATTTTAGGAAATTGCACAAATAAGATTTTCCTCAAACTGAGTTTGTGCTACACCATATACTTTATATGATTATCTTATTACATTTTAGATATAGATTATTGTATTTGAGAAAATCAATTATACCTGTCTCTTATACACATCTCCGAGCCCACGAGACAGGCAGAAATC
>USMD01000046.1 GCA_900555725.1 uncultured Garciella sp.
GGGAAATCGTTATCCAGGGACATAGCTGCCGTTATCTCCCACTTTGATAGAAGTGAGAGTCTTACGGCAGATAGTCATCGGATAAAATTCTATTATATAATCTCTTCCCCATGATATTTTTCTCCACCAGCATTTGGTAAAACACCATAGCCTTCTGTCCACAATGTTTTATATTTTAGGGCTTGGGCATGGATAGAACTTATTTTTTCTGGCAAGGTTTTAACAACCCTTGCCGGTACCCCTACAGCTAATGAGTAAGGAGGTATCTTTGTCCGTTCTTTTACGACGGCTCCCGCGGCAATAATGCTTCCTTTTCCCACCTCTACTCCATTTAAAAGTACTGCACCCATACCAATGAGACAATGCTCTTCGATTTTGCATCCATGAAGAATCGCCCCATGTCCTACAGTAACATAATCTCCGATGATAGTAGAATACTCATCCGCTACATGAACTACACTATTGTCTTGTATATTACTATATTTTCCAATTTCTATTCTATTTATATCCCCCCTCACAATGGTGTTATGCCAAATACTACTGAATTCTTCCATTTTTACTTTTCCTATAACTTGTCCCCCTTCAGCAATATAAGCTTTAGAATGTACATCTGGCAAAATTCCTTGAAACTCTTTGATCAATCTAAAGTCTCCCTCCAATGAATAATAAACTATAATTCCATTTATTGTGCTAGTTCGTTTCAATAAACCCCTTAAGCCCGAGGAAGTTAATACCAATTACAATCATACCATTAATTTCATTTTAATAAAAGATAGTGCTCTCTCTTTCTTTAAGTTTTTACATTACTTCTTGTATTTATTCAATTATAGCTAGTAAAAACTATTTTTTATCTTGATTTATAATACGCCATAAATGGGTACGACTAATTCCTAATCTTTTAGCAGCTAAGGTTTGATTTCCGTTACATTATATAAAAAGTCTTAATTACCTTGTTTGAAATATTTCACAAAGCAAATAATATAATAAACCTGTACTCAATACTCCTTTTCAATATTGAATACAGGTTTATACACTAAATTTTAATTTTATTGCTTTATTTTATAAACCCTACTTTTTTACTGATTTCTTCGTACACTTCTTCTTTTCGCTCATTAAATATTACTTTATTCTCTTCAAATAAGTTTCCTCCATGAGTATCAATTGATACAATAAGCGGACCATATTCCTTAACACGGCATACCCATAGTGTTTCTGGCATACCAAGCTCTCTCCATTCCGCACGTTCAATTTCCTCAACCTGAGTTGCTGCAAGAACAGCATTTCCAGCAGGATATACAACATGTAAAGCTTTGTGCTCTTGGCAGGCTTCTTGAGTATCTTTGCCCATACCGCCCTTCCCAACAATTAGTTTAACTCCAGTTTGTTCTATAAACTCTTTTTCAAATTTCTCCATGCGCATACTGGTAGTTGGTCCAACAGATACCATTTCAAACTTATCGTCTCCAATAGGTCTAACGATAGGACCTGCATGTAGAATAGCCATGCCGTCTAAGTCAACAGGTAAAGGACGTTTTTCTTCAATAAGCCTACGATGAGCTACGTCTCTACAAGTTACAAGCTGACCAGTCAAATAGATGATATCTCCAATTTTAATATCTTCTAAATCTTCAGCTTTAATTGGTGTAGTTAATATTTTTTTACTCATATAATGTTACCCCCGTATGTGAAGTTATTGTATAATTCATGTCTTTATCAAATATAATGTGTCCACGTCTATGTGACCAACATCCTACATTTACAGCTACCCCGATGGCAGATGGATGACGCGCTGTATTCTCTATATGAACACCCATTACAGAATTTTCTCCTGACATTCCTTGAGGTCCTAATCCGATTTTATTAATACCATCTTCTAACAATCTTTCCATTTCAGCAGCACGTTCATTAGAACTATGACTACCTATTGGTCTCATTAAAGCTTTCTTAGAAAGTACCCCAGCTGTTTCTATAGATGTAGCAACACCTACCCCTACTAAAAGAGGAGGACAAGCATTCAATCCATAACTTGTCATAACATCTAAAACAAATTTTGTTACTCCTTCGTAACCTTCTCCTGGCATTAGGACCTTAGCTTTTCCTGGAAGAGTACATCCACCACCTGCCATATAAACATCAAGTTCTACACTATCGCTATCAGGAACTATTTCCCAAAATAAGGAAGGGGTTCCTTTGCCCACATTTTTCCCTGTATTATATTCATCAAAGGTTTCAACGCTGTTGTGGCGTAGGGGTGCTTTTTTCGTAGCATCAATAACTGCTTCTGTTAGAATTTTTTCTAATTGCCCTATTAAAGGAAAGTTTTCACCACATTTTATAAAAAATTGTAGTACTCCTGTATCTTGGCAACTTGGACGATTAAGTTCTGATGCAAGTTCCTGATTTTTAAACATAGTATCATAGATGGTTTTTGCAAGGGGTGATGTTTCTTTCTCACTAAGTTCACTTAGTTTTGCCTCTATATCATCTGGTAATTTTTTACTGACTAAGGCTACAAACTTACTCATAACTTCTGTCATTTTTTGTATGTTTTGTTCCTTACTCATAAATACATCTCCTTTTTTAGTTATTAAATAACCTATATTAGATTAGTTCTTTATTTATTTGGGAAAGAACGGGAAAAATGTTGGTAGCAGTATTAAGGATACTATAATAGCTACCATTATTAATGGTACGCCAACTTTTACATAATCTTTGAACCTATACCCTCCAATATTGTATACCATTGTATTTGCTGGCATTCCAATTGGCGTTGCATATGCCATGGAACCGCCAATAACTGTTGCCATTAAAACGGCTCTTGGATCGGCTCCCATCCCCTGTGCAATAGACAAACTGATCGGTACAAGTAATGCAGTAGTTGCTGTATTTGACATAAAATTCGTTAATGTCGCTGAAAGTAAAATGATTGCTACTAACAATAAAAACGGAGATGCGTTGTCTCCTAGAAGACCAATAACAGTATCAGCTATTATAGCACCTGCCCCTGATTTTTGAAGAGCTTGTGCCAAAGCAAGGGTACCAACAAATAACAAAATAGTTTTCATATCAATAGATTTCACTGCTTGGGTTTCTGTTAGTACACCTGTAACCACTAAAAGAAGGGCTCCTATCCATCCTGTAACAAATAGTGAAATGCCAATTTGCTCCTCGAAAATCATCCCTAAAATTGTTGCGACTAAGATAATTAAAGAAAGATTTTGTTTCCATTTTGAAACATCACTATAATCAGTTTGTTCAGTCAATGCCGACTCTTCATCGACCTCTCTATTACCCTCAGGCAAGAGCTTATATCCGAAGAGTGCAAAATATATAATGCCGATAATTAATATTGGTAATCCAACTTTAGCATATTCGAAAAATCCGAACTCTAATCCAATTTCTTGAAGGGCTGATTGTGCAATCATATTGCCTGGAGCACCAATCAAACTAAGATTTCCTCCCATTGCAGCTGCCAATACCAAAGGCATCAAAAGTCTAGAACGGGAATATCCTGATTCCTGTGCGATACCGATTACAACAGGGATTAGTACAGCTGCTGTTCCTGTATTAGAAAGAACGCCAGACATTAAACCCACAATTAACATAATAGAAATAATTAACTGCCGTTCTGTCTTTGCAAACTTAGTAACCAATCCACCAACTCGGTTAGCCATTCCAGTTTGAAAAAATCCTTCCCCTACTATAAACATAGCCATAAATAAAAGTACATTGCTGTCTGTAAAGCCAGTAAAAGCTTCTTCTGGGGTTAGAACTCCTGTAACAATTAGTACAACACAGAGAATCATAGAAGTAATTGATAGAGGGATTTTCTCCCATACAAACATTACTATTGCAAATACTAAAATAATTAAAGTAATACCAGCTGAACTCATACACTACCTCCTTTATTTTATGTATTATTGACACGCCATATATTTAATATAATATATATGATAATGTATCCAATTGTTGGTTGCGTTTTCATTATACTAATAGCTATTTAATTTGTCAATAATTATTGAAAAAAGTTTTCTAACAAAGATAAATTTATTCTAAAGAAAAACATTGACTAAGAACTATAGGAGAACTTTTCTAAAACAAAAAAGGCGACTCCTGTAGGGTACAGAAATCATCTTTTTAGTGACTTAATCCTTATAATTTTTTTCTAAATAATTTACAAAAAACCCCTATAAATAAATTTAACCAAAGTGTGTTAAGATGTTCTCCATACTACGTATTATATGGGCATTCATCAAATTCCTTGACAATTCTTCATCATGATTTTTTATTGCTTCTACAATCTTTTCATGTTCTGATATTGATATTTTTGCGTAGGCTTCTTCTGTTACTTTATGACCCATAGAAAGGCCATTCCACAAAGAAGAAAGCAGTGACTTTATCTTTTCATTCCCTGCTGCCGTCCATATTGCCATGTGAAATGCCTGGTTGTAATTACTATACTCTTTAGCATTGCCTTCCTGGAGTGCTATAATTGATTGTTCATAAGAGGCAACGATCTCTGATATATCAGCATTGTTTCGACATACCATTGCTGCTGCTTCCCGCTCCAATATTGCACGAGTCTCATAATGATCACGTATTGTTCTTTCATTTATTCCCAATACAAATGCACCCTTATTGGGTCGTAATTTAATCAATCCATCATGCGCTAGTATTTGAAAAGCCTCACGAACCGGCGTGGTAGAAACATCTAATTGTTCTGCTACAGATTCTAATGTGAGTTCCTCTCCTTCCTTTATTTCTAAGGAAAGAATTGCCTTACGCAGTACAGCAGCAACCTGCTCTCGTGCCGATAATAATTTGATAGGTCGTAAATTATTCACCATCACCCTCCTTGATCATCACGTATGCAATCAGTTTAAAATATTCGTCAATTTTATGACGCAAATCTTTATCTTCTTTTAATTGCATGGCTTTTAGTATTGGTCTAAGCATTTCCACGGAATTTTTACAATAATTAGGAAAACGTTTTAGTGCAAATGTGAAATACCCTGCCATTATTCTTTCGTGAAGACTTTCAATATATTGATCACCTAGTTGAACAGATATTTGTTTATGAAATGCTATTATTTTCCCTACATAAGACTGGTCAACTCGTGATGTCTCTAAATCTATAAAAGCCTTCTCAATAGGAGAGATATCCTTATTTTCTTGTAAAAGCATCAGTATAATTTCCGTTTCCAACGCAGAAAGAACACGGAAATTATACAAAATGCTTTTAGCACTTACAACATTGACTCTCATATGTCTATTGGGCAGACGTTGTAGAAATCCTTCTTGTTCTAATAACTGCAATGCTTCTCTCACCGGCATACGTGATACCCCTAGCTTTTTAGCAATAAGTTCCTGGGTAAGTTCTTCTCCATCATATATGTTTCCCAAAAAAATTTCATTACGTAACAGTTCCGCAATATAATTCTTTGTTTGCACTTTCCTAATTGGTTTCATTATCTTTCTCCATAGAATTCATTTTTTCAAAGTATATTGTATCCATTTTTTTTTATATTGTCAAGATACATTAAAAACACTGAAGATAATAAGTACTTTGATCTTTACAATATTTCCCGCAAAATTTTTATTACTTTAAGTAAACATTTCTTATTTTATAAGTCAATTTCTCTTAAAACTTCTTTTGGTGTTATATTGATAAAAAAATCCTTCTTGACATTTGATCTTATTTGTTAAATCTTGTCAAGAAGGAATATTTGTTCTTACTTAAATGCAGATTTTTTACAATTCCTCATTATCATATATTTTATTCATAGGCGTTAACCTAAGCTATATTTTGGAAATTATTTTCGAGAAAAAAGTACTCCTGTAAAATTTCCAACGTTGTTTTTCGTTGACGTTTATCATGTAAACTTTTTTTACACATTCTCTTTAAAAGATTTCTAAAAAAATGAATATTTGGCACTACTAATCGAAGTTTCTCTGCTATTTTGTCAGAATGAGTTGCAAAGATCTTTGCAAAACGCAATATACTTAAATTCTTTGAAAAATGCTGCTTTGATGGTAAATATAAAAAATTGTATAGCGTTAGCAGAGCAACTGCTGCTATTAAACGACCATATATTAAACATTCTAGCTGATATTTACCACAACTACCTATTTTGTCTATATTAAGGTAGCTTTTCAGTGATTTAAATACAAGCTCAATCTGCCACCTTGCTCTATACAAGTCACAAGCAGCCTGGACAGATATTTGCTCTTTAGTAGTGTTTGTAATAATAATATTCCATGCCAATAATTCAGTTTCTTTGGCACTAAGCTGTTTTCCTTGAGATTTGGCTTTTTCATCTGCTTTACGTCTACGCTGATTTACTACCTTTTCTGGTAAACGCACAGCAACTAAACGGCATTTTAGCTGTTTTGTATAGGATATTCCTAAGGAAACCTCTATATCAATTACATTACCTTTTAGTAAATCAGTAAGGTCAACCTTAGTTAGCTGTCCTGCTTTATCTACATAAACAACAGTGTTTTTCTTAATTCTAGAAAGGTAGTAGCTACCTTTATCGGCTAGGTTTTTAAAAAATGTTTTATCAAAATATCCAAGGTCTGTAATGAGTAATTCGCCTGGATGAGTCAATGAAAGTAACTTATCCGTGTAGGTGGTATCGGATCCTGGGGCCTCGGTTAATTCAATACTTGAAAATCCAGAAGAGATTAAGCTATAGACTCCTTGAATTTTTAAAGAAGATTTAGCGTTACGACCACCTAATCCAGGATACATATCAGTCAATTTATCTGGCAAGGTAATCTTTGTGCTATCACAAACCTTTACATCTTTAAACTGAGTAAGAATAGCAGCTTTTTTTACAGGAATAACTTTATTCATGGATTGATGCATCATGTACTTAAAAGTTTCTCGTAAAAGTAAAGAAGATTTCTCTAATCTTTTATAAATTGCTTCTTTAGAAATAGTTAAACCTAGTTGAAATTCTTCACATTTAGATGCAATTTGACTAAGGGATGGATGGGGTATATTTAGCAAACCTAATGCAAAAACTTTTAGAATTGTATCAGGCAATACACCCTTTTTACGCTTGAGAAAACCTGTTTTTATAGCAATTTCCATAATTTTATGGTTATCAAACAATCGAATAAATTGTATAATAAGTGATGAAGATATCTTCATGGGAATCTCTCCTTTGTGATTTGATCGTCACTTTGAGATTCCCATTTTTTATACATTTTTGCAAATGTAATTTTTACCTTGGAATAACATGGGTTAAGTTAACGCCTATGATATTTTATTATATTTTTCATAGTTTCGTTGAATCTTTCCTTTTAATTTCATCGCCTCTTCATCATACTTTTCCCCATTATCCCACATATTTTTAGGATTTAATATCTCTTCAGGCACTCCAGAAACTTCCTCCGGTATCAAAAATCCAAAAATAGGATGCCTATAAAACTTACAATTCTTTAAACTTCCAAAAATCGCTGCATTTACCATAGCTCTCGTATAGGAAAGTTCAACTCTTTGTCCTACTCCATAGGGACCTCCAATCCAACCTGTATTAATTAAATATACATCAATATGATACTTTTCAATTTTTTCTCCTAGTAAGATCGCATATTTTTTGGGATGTAAAAGCATAAAGGGTTCTCCAAAACAAGCCGAAAAGGTAGCTTGTGGTTTAGTAATTCCCCTTTCTGTTCCTGCTACCTTGCTTGTATATCCTGACATAAAGTGATAAATAGCTTCTTTTTGATTTAACTTAGAGATGGGAGGCATCACTCCAAAGGCATCACAGGTTAGAAAAATAATGGTGCTAGGAATACTGCCTTCCCCTGATTCTTGAATATTATCTACATGATAAATAGGATAAGAAGCTCTGGTATTTTCTGTATAGGTGTTATCCCCATAATCTGGTTGCCTATTTTCCTTTAATACTACATTTTCTAATATAGCACCAAATTTTATAGCCTCATAAATCTCTTTTTCCTTTTCTTTATCAAGACCTATTGTCTTGGCATAACAGCCTCCTTCAAAATTGAAAACTCCTTGATCACACCATCCGTGCTCATCATCCCCAATCAACTTTCTCTTAGGATCAGTAGAAAGGGTGGTTTTTCCAGTTCCAGACAATCCAAAGAAAATTGCTGTATCTCCGCCTTCTCCTATATTAGCAGAACAATGCATAGGTAGGATCCCCTTTTGAGGAAGTAAAAAGTTCATTACTGAAAATACAGACTTTTTAATTTCTCCTGCATAGCCAGTTCCACCTATTAAAATAATCTTTTTAGAAAAGTTTATAATAATAAAACATTCAGACTTGATCCCATCTTCCTTACACTTTGCCTTAAAACCTGGTGCCGATATCACATGAAAACCAGGTGCAAAATCCTTTAACTCTTCCTTATTAGGACGTATAAACATATTATAGGAAAACATGGCTTGATAAGCACATTCACATACCGTCCTTATAGGCAAAGAATATTCTCTTTTCGCCCCTACAAAACCATCAAAAACAAATAGATCCTTTCCTTTTAAATATTCTACTACTTTATCGTAAAGCCTATCAAATGCTTCTTGAGGGATTGGAACATTGGTCTCTCCCCAATTGACCTTATCTTTTGTAATGTCATCTTTTACAATAAACCTGTCCTTAGCAGATCTTCCTGTATACTTCCCTGTATGAATAACTACACTTCCATTATCCGCTAATTTTCCTTCTCCTCTTTTGATAATATGCTCAATAAGCTCCGCTACGCTAGCATTTCGATATAGGTGATTAAAATCCCTTATATTTAGATAATCCAAATTAATATTGCTCATGCTAATACGCCCCTTTCTTTTAATTATATATTATTATATACTATATTTATTATCATGTCATACAACTTATAAAACAATCGGTTATTATTCTGTTTTAAACCAAAGTAATATGTTATACTACTTATTCTATTTTATAAAAAAGAATCCTCTCTTAAAGGATTCTCTTTTGTAAAAATATCATATTTATTTATTATGTGAATTCATTTAACGATTACAACAAGTTATTTTATATTCCCTAATTCTATTTGTTTAATTTACTATTACATTTCCCCATAAACTTTTCTAGGGACACAATAAATCTTTGGTGGGTCCCCTCTCCTACTTTCTCTACTTCATCATAGACTTCTACCTTAAAAGTAAGGGCCTTTCCTTCTATTTTGATTAGTTCTGCCTGGGCTGTTACTTTCATTCCTATAGGTGTGGCAGATATATGACTGATATCTAAATGGGTGCCCACTGTAGTATAGTCTTCTGGTAATAATTCATCTACTGCCTTTAATGAAGCATTTTCCATAAGTCCTACCATGATAGGAGTAGCAAAAACCTCCACTGCGCCACTGCCAAAGGATAGTGCTGTATCCTTACTGGTTACTTCCATTTCTGCTTTTCCCTTAAGGCCTTCTTTTAGATTAAAATCCATTTTTACCATCCTCTCCTATTTCGATCTTTGATCCTAGACTTTCTTTACTATTATCATACCAAAACTTTAGAATATTTTCACCCTTTCATTTCCAAAAATTCCTATGAAAAAATCGCCCTAACGGGCGATCTTTATGCACTCTCAATGATTTCCAGAAATTCATTGCGATCAATTTTTTCTTTTTCAAGAAGCCTTTCGGCTACCCTATGCAATTTATCAATATTTTTTTCCAGCAGATTCCGGGCAATTTGATATGCTTCATCTATGATTCTTTTCATTTCTTTATCTATTGCAGCTGCCACTTCTTCACTATAGTTTCTACTTCTAGTAAAGTCTCTTCCTAGAAATATCTCATCTTGTTTATTCCCAAAGGTCATGGGACCAAGACTTTCGCTCATTCCATATTCTGTTATCATTTTACGTGCAATGGAAGTAGCTCTTTCTAAGTCATTAGAGGCTCCAGTACTAATATCATCTAAAACCAATTTTTCTGCAACCCGTCCTCCCAATAATCCTATAATCTCTTCCTGTAATTCAGACTTGGCCATGTAGTTCTTTTCGTGCTCTGGTAGGGATAGTGTATAACCTCCAGCCATTCCCCGGGGGATAATGGAAACTTCGTGAACCGGATCCCCATGGGGTAATAAATGCATAACCACTGCATGACCTGCTTCATGATAAGCCGTTAATTTTCTATCCTTTTCACTGACTACTCTGCTTTTCTTTTCTGGCCCTGCGATCACTCTAGTTACCGCATCCTCTATTTCCCTCATACCAATGGCTTTTTTGCTTCTACGGGCAGCCAACAGGGCTGCTTCATTTAAAACATTTTCCAAATCTGCTCCTGTAAATCCTGGCGTTCCCTTTGCAATGGTTTTTAAATCCACCTCCGGCTCTAATGGTTTTCCCTTAGCATGGACTTTAAGAATTTCTTCTCTTCCTTTAATGTCTGGTCTGCCTACAGGAATTTGTCTGTCAAATCTTCCTGGTCTTAATAGGGCAGGATCAAGAATGTCTGGTCTATTGGTAGCAGCAATGATAATAATTCCTTCATTTATCCCGAAACCATCCATCTCTACTAGTAATTGGTTTAAGGTTTGTTCTCTTTCATCATGTCCTCCTCCTAAACCAGCACCTCTTTGTCTTCCTACTGCATCAATCTCATCTACAAATACAATACAGGGAGAATTTTTCTTAGCATTTTCAAATAAATCCCTTACCCTTGATGCCCCAACACCTACAAACATTTCTACAAAATCAGAACCACTGATACTAAAGAAAGGTACCCCTGCTTCTCCTGCTACAGCCCTTGCCAATAATGTTTTTCCTGTTCCAGGAGGTCCTACTAATAATACCCCCTTTGGTATCCTTGCACCTAATTCCATATATTTTCTTGGGGATTTTAAAAACTCAACAATTTCAACCAATTCTTCCTTTTCTTCATCTGCCCCTGCTACATCATCAAAGGTAACTCTTCTTTTATCATCCGTATGAAGCTTTGCTCTACTTTTCCCAAAGGACATTACCTTATTTCCTCCCCCTTGGGACTGTTGAGAAAATATAAAGAAAAATACTACCATTAATAAAACCAGAAATAAGGTTGGTAATAAGGATGCCCACCATGGATTTTCTGCTGGTGGATTAATCTCTACCTCTTGAATGGTTCCCGATGTAATGGCCTTATGCACTTCCGGTAGTTGAATAAATATAGATTGGGGAGGAATAACGCCTTCAAATTCAGCACCATTTGTTAGTGTCCCTGTAACCGAATATTGATCTACTACCATTTCTTTGATATTACCAGCTTCTATATTCTTTAAAAGCTTATCATAACGTAATGTAGTGGTGTCTGTCTTTTCAGTTCCAAAAAGTTGAACCATTGCTACAATAACGATGAGTATGATTAGATAAAAACTAATCATTTTAAAAAACTTTCTCAAATTAAAATACACTCCCCTCACAATCAGCTTTTCAATACAATACAAAGTAATATATCATAAAATAGCCCAAAAAACAACAAGACTATACTATATCTACTGTATAATACTATATCTATTGATATACTTCTTCTTTTAGCACCCCTATATAAGGTAGGTTTCTATATTTTTCTGCATAATCTAACCCATATCCTACTACAAATTTATCGGGTACTTGAAAACCTATATAATCAATATCAATCTCTGCTGCCCTTCTAGCAGGTTTCTCTAATAAGCTACATATCTTTAAACTCTTTACTCCTTTACCCTTTAATAGATTGGTTAAATAGCTAAGGGTTAAACCACTATCTACAATATCTTCTACAATCAAAAGATCTTTATTTTCAATACTTGCATCTAAATCTTTTATGATCCTTACCACTCCTGAAGATTCTGTGGAATTTCCATAGCTAGACACTGCCATAAAGTCCATTTCCAAAGGAACATCTATATTTTGTGCTAAATCAGCCATAAATAATACAGCTCCCTTTAATACACAAATCAACATCAAATTCTTACCGGCATAGTCTTTAGAAATTTTCTGTCCCAATTCTCTGATTCGATTTTGCAATGTTTCTTCATCAATTAAGACCTCTTTTACATCTTTATCCATTATTGACATCTTCTTTTTCCTCCCTGTATCTATATTGAATCGTCAATACCACCTTGGTATCTGAATCTACAATATATCTTTTATTAGGCCTATATCCTACTACCCATATCACTCCTTCTTTATTAGCAATAATAGGAATTTCATCCCTCTTTTCTCTAGGTATCTTTAAATCTATAAAATAATCCTTTAATTTCTTTGTTCCCTTTCCTCTTAAAGGTTGAAATACGTCTCCCGGTCTTCTATTTCGTATAAATAGTTCCCTTCCTACCTTTTCGAAATCAAAGTAAAAGGTATTAGAATCACTTTTTATTATATCAATTTTCTCTTTCTTCTCCAAATGAGCATAAATTTCCATATGAATTTCTGGGATAAAGGATTTTTCTTCTATCTGTAAAGGATATTGAAAAAAAATTTTTTTCTTTTTTTCTTCTTTTTTTACAATGATCTGCTGGTATTGCCTCTTTACCCTTACTCCCTGGGGAAGCTCCAATATCCACACTGTATTTTCTGTGTCCTTAAGCATATTTACAAATAATTGCATATGGGTAAATTCTATTTCCTTAAGATTATCTTTTACCCAATTTATAGATCTTCTTAACATTCCTTTTTGCACAAACTCAGATAAATGATTCAACCAATCATACGGTAATGTAATAGAATCTTTGCTTATTTTTGCATTTTTAATCCATAGCTTTTCCATCTCAGCATCGATATAATCTTGTTGTTCTCCAATCATCTCCCCCATATGTCTAAGGTGAAGTTTTAAATTTCTATTATACTTTTCTAAATACGGTATAACTTCTAATCGAATTTTATTTCTAAAATAAATCGATTCTAAATTACTTTCATCAATTCTAGGGAATAAGTCATTGATTGCGCAATATTTTTCAATTTCCTTCCTAGAGCAACAAAGGAGAGGTCTAATGACCCCATCTTTTCTATGGGGGGAAATTCCTGACAGTCCCTTAGGGCCTGTCCCCCTTAAAATTCTCATTAAAATAGTTTCCGCATTGTCATCCCCATGTTGCCCTAAAGCTATTTTTTGAAGATGAAATTTCTCCTTCATACCATAAAAGTAATCGTATCTTGTCTCTCGGCCAGCTTCCTCTATAGAAATTCCCCTTTCTTTACTGATTTTTTTAATATTCGCCCTATAAACATGACAGGGAATATCCCAACTTTTACATACTTCTCGCACATACCTTTCATCCCGATAAGCATTTTCTCCCCTTAGCATATGATTCACATGGACTGCTACTAAACGTAATTGATAGGGTTTCTCCATCCATTTTAATATATGTAAAAGGCAAATAGAATCTGGACCCCCGGAAACAGCAACTAAAATTCCATCTTTCTTTTCTATCATATGATATTTTTCTATATATTTTAGAACCTTTTCTCTCATTACAACCAACCCTTTATAAAATCTGGACTCTGTTTATTATTCTACATTTTTTAGAGTATCCATTCAACCATTTTGCATAAAGTATAAAAAATATAGCCATCTATCCTGGGATAGATGACTATATTTATCAAGTGATTCTTAGATTCAGATGAAGTTTGCTTAGTAGAAATGCTTTTTTCACCTAAACTTTATTAATAGATTTCTCTTTATTCTTCCATATTTTTGTAACCAAAATAGTGGTATCATCATTGAATCCATGGGAGATTTCTTCTTTTACTTGCTCAAAAAGCTGATCAGCTATTTTTTTCGGATTTTTACTTTCTATTGCTTCTAATTTTTCCATTAACCACTTTTCCTTATCCTCTACTGCTGGATTTGCATCTAATAATCCATCACTTATCATAATGACAAAATCTCCATCTTCCAATTGTCTACTGCTTACTTCTAAACTTACCTCATCCAAAATGCCCACCGGCAAAGAATGAGAGCCAATGATTTCTACCTTATCTTTTCTTTTAATAAAAGTAGACACCGCACCGATCTTGATAAATTCTATCCCTCCAGTATACTGATCTATAATAGATAAATCTATGGTAGAAAACATCTCATCATTAGAACGCAACATTAAAATAGAATTAATGGCTTTTAAGGCGATTTCTCGATTGAAGCCTGCTTCAAAGAAGTTTTCTAGTAAATCTATGGTTGTCCTACTTTCCTTAGCTGCCCTTTTTCCACTCCCCATTCCATCACTTAGAGCAACCATATACTTTCCATCTCCTAAGGAAATACTACTATAACTATCCCCCGACACTTCCTCAGAGTCCTTTGCAAGGCGTACCACCCCTGTAGTAGCATTATAGTGAATGGTTTCTGTAAAGGAAACCTTACACTTATTATCCAGCCCGTTTCCATTACAAATATGCTGCTCTATAGTCATTTTTTTCCCTAAAACTTCAGAAATAACCTTTACCATATCTGTATAGCAATATTTTTTTCCATTACAAGGATCTCCATATATAGTTACTTCATTTTTTCCCCTCGAATCCTCAATCACCATTACATCTCTAATGGGGATTCCATATTGATCGAAGGTAACTAAAATTTCTTCTTCTTTTTCTTTTTGAAATGTAATATCTTTTCTCATATCTTTACTTAGATCCTCTATAATATCTGTCTC
>USMD01000047.1 GCA_900555725.1 uncultured Garciella sp.
CGAGATTCTGCCTGTCTCGTGGGCTCGGAGATGTGTATAAGAGACAGATTATGATTAGAGTAAGATTAGAGAATTATTTAGTTTCTATCTTACTCTTATCCTCCTTTCCTAATATTACTATAAATATAGGTACGAAAAAATTAACATGTCAAAATATCTTTAAGAAGATAAGCGTTAAGCTCGTGTATTCCAAAAATCATATTCAAATTTTAAGTAAATTTAGATATTTTTCAAAATTATTTTCTATAATCTTTAAGTTTTTTGCTTAATCTTACTGTAGATTCATAGATTTCTTTATATAATGGAAATATCTTTTTATACTGCTCCACGTGTTCTTGAATTGGGTAGTAAACTTTATCTACTTGTATAAATGTTTGAGCACACTCTTGTAAATTACCAAACCAACCGCAGCCAACAGCCGCAAGCATTGCTGCTCCCATAGCCGGTCCTTGTTCATTTTTTAGCTTCATAATCTTTGCATTAAAAATATCGGCTTGTATTTGGAGCCAAGTTTGATTTTTTGCTCCTCCACCAATGGAAATTATGTTATTTATGTCTTTTCCATTTTCTCGAAAAATTTCTACAGATTCATTTAAAGAAAATGTAATTCCTTCTAATACAGACCGTATAAAATGTTTTCGTTGATGGGAACTATCCATTCCTATAAAACTACCACGGATAGTAGCATTCACATGAGGAGTCCTTTCTCCTGAGATATAAGGTGTAAATAATAATCCATTTGATCCAATTGGAACACTGTCCACATCTCTTAAAAATTCATCAAAATCTTCATTGGGGGCAAATACTTGCTTAAACCAATCTAAACTATGGCCTGCTGCCAATGTAACTCCCATGGTATAAAAGGCATTAGGTGCAGCATGATTAAAATAATGTACTTTTCCATGAAAATCTTGATCTTCTCTTTCTTCATAGGATAAAACCACTCCAGAAGTACCCACACTTACCAATGTCTTTCCATTCTCCAAAATACCAGCACCGATTGCCCCACAGGCATTATCGGCTCCCCCTGCAAATACACGGGTAAATGGTGATAAGCCAGTAACTTTAGCAAATTCTGGCGTAATACAGCCTACTTCATCACCGGATTCCACAAGTGGAGGGCATATATTAAAATCTATATCCAGTAAATCGCATATTTCTTTGCTCCATTTTTTTTCACTAGCATTAAGAAGTAATGTTCCAGCTGCATCAGAGTACTCCATATGAAGTTTTCCAGTTATTTTAAAACGAACATAGTCCTTTGGTAAAACAAACGTTTTCACCCTTTTAAAAAGTTCAGGTTCTTTATTTTTTACCCACAAAATTTTCGATAATGTAAAGCCTTCTAATGCTGGATTTTTTGTGAGAGCCAATAGGCGCTCTTTTCCAACTCGTGCATAGATTTCCTGACATTCTTTTGTGGTGCGAGTATCATTCCAAAGGATTGCATTTCTCAATACTTCATTTTTCTCATCTAGCAATACTAAACCGTGCATTTGTCCAGAAAAACTAATTCCTTCAATATCTTTTAGATCTCCATTAAAAGACATAACTAATTCTGAAAGTGCCTCGCTTGTCTTTTGTACCCATTGTTCTGGATCCTGTTCACTGTATCCTGATTTTTCTTGTATTAATGGGTAGAATTTAGAAGCTTTCTGAACCACATCTCCATTTTGATTTACTAGTAATGTTTTTACAGAACTTGTTCCTAAATCGATACCGATTACATATTTCATGCTAAATCTCCTTTTCTTTATAAACGTATAATTGGAAAGAAGCTGAACTTACAAAATTTAAGTTCAGCTGTCTATTATGTCTTTTATTTTGTAAAGGTGGTCAATAAATATTGATTGATTATAGCTCTTAATTCTTCCACCCGACCGGATTCATTTTTAATTTTAGATAGGTTAAGAGCATATTTTTCTAAAGTCTTGAAGTTCGCTTTTCCTTCTACTATCTCTTTTCCCATTCCCTCTTTATAACTGCGATAACGATTTTCAATGAATTCGTCCAAGACTCGATCTTCAATTAATCGATGAGCAACTTTTAATCCTATTGCAAAGCCATCCATACCCGCAATATGAGCGCGGAATAAATCCTCTAATTCAAAGGAGCCTCTTCTAACTTTGGCATCAAAATTTAACCCACCTTTATCTAGTCCCCCATTTTTCATAATCTCATACATTGCAAGGGTTGTAGAGTAGACATCTGTAGGGAATTCATCGGTATCCCAACCAAGATGTAGATCTCCTTGGTTTGCATCTACTGAACCTAATACTCCGTTTATTCGTGCTACCCGTAATTCATGTTCAAAGGTATGACCGGCTAAGGTTGCATGATTTGCTTCAATATTAATTTTAAAGTGATCTTTAAGATCATATTTTTGTAAAAAGGCAAGAGCTGTAGCAACATCAAAGTCATATTGATGTTTCGTTGGTTCCTTTGGCTTTGGTTCAATTAAGAATTGACCTGTAAAACCAATTTCCTTTGCATAATCAACAGCCATATGGAAAAAGCGCGCCATATTATCCTGCTCTAATTTCATATCTGTATTTAATAAAGATTCATAGCCTTCACGTCCTCCCCAGAATACATAGTTTTGTGCATCAAGACGTTTCGCTATTTCTAGGCTTTTCTTTACTTTTGCTGCTGAATAGGCAAAAACATCAGCATTACAAGATGTGGAAGCACCATGAACAAAACGTGGATGGGAGAACATATTGGATGTATTCCAAAGTAATTTTGTTTTACTATTTTTCATATAATCTTCAATCATGAAAATGATTTCATCTAGGTTATGGTTTGACTCTCTTAAATTACTCCCTTCAGGAGCAATATCTACATCATGGAAACAGAAGAATGGTACATTGAGTTTTTCAAAAAACTCAAAAGCGGCTTCTACTCGAGCTTTCGCCAAATCCATTCCTTTCAAATGGCTCCAAGGACGTCCCATATTATCGTGGCCGAATTGATCACTACCGCTATATGTAAAAGTATGCCAATAAGCCACGCTAAATCGAAGCCATTCTTCCATTGTATGATTCCCGACTTCTTCATCAGGATTGTAAAATTTGAAAGTCAATGGACTTTTAGAGGTAGGCCCCTCATAGTTTATTTTGGAAACGTTTTTAAAATAAGTCATCTAAATCCCCCTTTTTAAATCATAAATTTAGTTTTCTAAAATTTCACTATCATATTTTCATCATATCTTATAAAAGCATTATAACATTATTTTATTAGTTTGTCTATTGGATAAACTAAATATTGTAAAAATATTTGTTACTGAATTTCTATCCAACAAGTCAATGGAAAAAGCTTAGGATGCAATACTTAGATCATAGATTATGTGATAGGATTGGGAACTTTGGTTGGGTAAAATAATATTTCCAAACTCTGAATGATGGATGGCATCTGGCAATGTCTGGGGTTCTAGTGCAACACCCATATGGGGAATTAAATGAATTCCCTGATTGACAAGTTTTGATGGTTCCACATGATTTAGTGTATAAACAACTAAAGCATTACGATCAGAGTATAGTTTCATTTGACGACCGTTTTTGATGTTTCTCAATATAGCGATTTCCTGCCCTGATACACAAAATGGATGATCATAGCCTGCTAAACCTCTTTGTTTTATATCTGTAAGCATTTGTTCTAAAGAACATCCTTTACGAAAATCAAAGGATGTGTTTTCCACATTCAATATTTTTCCGGTAGGAATATTATCTTCCTGAAGTTCAGCTATTTTATTCCCATGAATTACTAGCTCGTGATCCTGTAATCCAAGTGTGAAATCAGAATTTAAATTAAAATAACTGTGTATGGTTGGATTAAATAATGTTGGAGTACTTGAGACATTGACTCCAGTAAACTCAATATGTAACTGATTGTCTTTCCCCCAATAATACTGAATGGACGTATTAATTGTTCCAGGAAAGCCATCTTCTTCTTCCTGGATCAATCGATAAAATTGAATTCCATTTTCTAATTTTTTTGTCTTCCACCACAAATTGTGAAATCCATTGGAGCCACCATGAAGAGTATGAGATCCTTCATTTTGGGGCAAATAGTAGGACTTTCCTTTCATTTCTACACAACTATTTTTGATTCTTCCAGCAACACGGCCAATGGCCTTTCCAAAAAAATAAGTTTGATCCTGAAAAACATCCTCGAATGAATAAAATTGTAGTAGAATATTACTCCATCTTCCTTCTTTATCAGGCATTGTTATAGAAGTCAATGCAGCACCAAAATTAATACAGGAAAAAGAGTAGCCGTTTTCATTTTTAACTGTATATTTTTTGAATGGATGTTTAAATTTATGATTTATCTTTTCAGTAATAATCAATTCCTTCCTTTCTTGATTTTTATTTTTCATCTAAATATCATCCCCTTATATTTTGGAACATCTTATAATTACATTATAACATCAGCTTATTAGTTTTTCCATTGAATAAACTAACGTCAATAAAATTTACATATTCTTTTACTCTTTCAAGTCGTGTTTATTATAATAATCTTTCTATTCAGTCATGAATTCTAAATTAGAAATTTCATAATTATTTGAGAGATAAGTTTCCCTACTATAACCCCTGCTAAACTTAAAAACAAATTTAATCCAGTATTTAAAACAGCTAAAATATAATTCCCCTCACTAAATAGAGTAACAGTTTCATAACTAAAGGTAGAGAAAGTAGTAAGTCCTCCCATAATCCCAGTGGTAAGGAATAACCTTACGGCTGGAGAAATGAAACTGGTAGTTGCACCTAATTCCATAATGAATCCTATAAAAATACCCCCCAATATATTTACTATTAAGGTCCCAAAAGGTAATTGTGCACCAAACAATTTAGATGAATTTATAGATATTATGTACCTTAATGAAGCACCAATAAATCCCCCAATCCCTACATATAAAATATTTTTCATCCGTATCATCTCCTTACAAAAAAATAAAAACTCCTACCCTAGATGAAAGTAGGAGTCATTAGCATATCGCATTTAAAGGTGAACTCCATCACCGTTTATTTATTTTATTATCAAATACCTTTTTCCTATGGTTTCCTAACAGTGCTTTATTTTTTTCTATCGAGAATTTGCAAAATGATAGGAATTTAATTTAATTATACAATCATTCTTCCTATGATTTTACAGTTCTGTTCGACCTTCTAAGGCTTTGCTAAGGGTGATTTCGTCGGTGTATTCTAAATCCCCTCCAATGGGGATACCATGGGCTAATCTGGTTACTTTAATTCCTAGGGGTTTTACTAGTTTTGCGATATACATAGCAGTAGCCTCTCCTTCGATAGATGGATTTGTGCCCAGAATAATTTCCTTTACCTCATCCCCCTGTAATCTCTGCAAAAGTTCTTTAATGTAGATATCATTGGGGCCAATGCCATCCATAGGTGAGATGGCGCCATGTAGCACGTGATATTTCCCTTTAAACTCCCTCGTTTTTTCTATGGCGACAATATCTCTAGATTCTTGTACCACACAAATGATCCCATCATCCCTTTTACTATCCCTACAGATATTACAAGGATCTACATCGGTGATATTTTGACAGATGGAACATTGCTTGATCTTTTCCTTTGCCTCTACGATAGATTGAGCTAATTGACAGGCTTCTTCCCTTGGAATGTTAAGTACATGAAAGGCTAGCCTTTGAGCTGTTTTATTCCCCACCCCTGGTAGTTTACTAAATTCTTCAATTAATTTTTCTATAGGTGCTGCATAAAATGACATTTTTTCACCTTCTATAATGGGTCTATAGTCCTGGTATATTAAGTCCTCCTGTAAGTTTTCCCATTTCACTATTTACCATATCATCTGCTTTTCTAAGGGCTTCATTTACTGCTGCCATAACTAAGTCCTCTATCATTTCTACATCGTCAGGGTCTACTACATCTGGCTGGATACTAATAGAGGTAATCATCTTTTTCCCATTGGCTTTTACGGTAATGGCTCCTCCCCCTGCACTGGCTTCCACTTCTTTTTCTTCTAATTCTGCTTGCGTTTTTTGCATTTCTTTTTGCATTTTTTGAACTTGTTTCATCATATTATTCATATTTCCCATTCCCCCTGGGAATCTTCCTTTAGCCATTTATATTTCCTCCTTTATTTCGTTATAAGTAAAATCATTATATCATATTGTTTTTTTGATTGCTATTGTTGTGGATGTTTATCTTTTACTACCTCTACCACATCTTCCCCAAAGGCCTCGATGGCAGCCTTTACTGGATCTACCTTTTGTTCTTTCTCTTGTCCTTGATGGGAAGGAATTTGATCTATCATCACACATTGAACCTTTACCAAACTATTGGTAATTTCTGAAATGACTTGTTCTACTAGCTCGGTATTTTCTCTTTTAGCAAGGGCCGCTTGGTGAAAACCAAAGCCATCTTTAAATCCAATGTATAATTTCCCTTCATGAAATTGTACTAGCTGCCCTTCCTTTAAAAGGGCTGCTACTTGGACCTTTCTCTTTTTTACCTCTTTCATAATAGTTTCCCATTTTTCTTGAATCTCTTGCAAAGTTAGGGAATCATTTTTCTCAAAGGTCTTAGATTGTTCTTGTAAAGGAGTACTTGAAGAAGTCTCCTCTTTAGGCGATTCTTTCTTGTTGGTCTGGTTTATGGTAGATGGTTTTTCTATCTTTATTTTGGATGGAGAAGGTCTGGAAATTTCCTCTGTTTGGGAGTTTGGGGAAAAATCCCCTCCCTCTATTTTTTTTTCTAATAAATTGAGACGTTCTATCATATCTTCCAATGCATTTCCCTTGGGCTGTTTACAAAGTTTGATGAACTCCATCTCTAAAATAATGGTAGGTTGGCTAGAGTACTTCATTTTATTTTCTGCTTCATTTAGTTCATTAATAAAACGAAATAATCTTTCCTCTGAAGGTTTGTCCCCTTGAGCTTTTAGGACTTCTATTTGCTCCTGGGGCAACTCTAAAATATCCTGAGGATCGGGAAGGGTTTTAGTAATCAAGATATTTCGAAAATGCTCTGTCAGCTGTTTTACAATCTGTATCATATCCTTCCCATTGTCTATCATTTGATGCAGAAATTTTATGGTATCCTCTACATTTTGCTCTAGCATGCTTTGAGAGATATCATGTAACCATCCATCAGAGGCCAATCCTAAAGTATCAATAATATTTTCATAGGTAATGGCCTTGCCTTCTTCTACTAAGGATAGGCATTGATCTAATATACTTAGGGCATCCCTTAAGGCTCCTTCTGCATTTTTTGCCACTAATTCCAATGCCTTTTTTTCTATAGAAATATTCATTTCCTTGCAGATATAATCCATTCTTCCTACCATATCCTGGACCAATACCCTTTTAAAGTCAAAACGTTGGCAACGGGAAAGGATAGTAGCTGGAAGCTTATGGGGTTCTGTGGTTGCTAAAATGAATATCACATGTTTTGGTGGCTCCTCTAAGGTTTTTAGTAGTGCATTGAAAGCCTCCTGGGTTAACATGTGTACTTCATCAATGATATATACCTTGTATTGCCCTATGGAAGGGGGATAATTGACCTTTTCCCGTAACTCTCGAATTTCATCCACCCCTCTATTGGAAGCTGCATCAATTTCTATAATATCCATAACCTCTGCTGATTCTATTTGCCTACAGACTTCACATTGGCCACAGGGATTGCCTTCTATAGGATGGGGACAGTTTACAGCCCTAGCAAAGATTTTAGCGGTAGAGGTTTTCCCTGTCCCTCTAGTACCACTAAATAGATAAGCGTGGGCAATTCGATTGTGCATAATCTGATTTTTTAGGGTTGTTATGATATGTTCTTGTCCTACGACGTCTTCAAAGGTTCTTGGCCGCCATTTTCTATATAATGCTATATAGCTCATCTTATTTTCCACTCTTTCTTTTACAGATCATTTTTATTATACCATAAGGTAGGGGGATAATATAATTTTATGTAATAAAAAAGCAGCCTAGCTGCTCTATAATCTGTTATTTATATTTTAAATTATTTAAAAGGCCGTGCACCTATTTTTGGTAATGAATCTTCAGACGATACCCTAGCAGTTAGCTCTGACCAGGTTGACCTACGGCACACGAAAGGGTTCACTTACCGCTGCTTCCTCCCGGACCTGACGGAGTTCATGAATTTCCATTGCGTAGGACCCGATCTTCAACACCACTTACTAGGGGCAGACTCTAAAGACCCAGAACCTAGAATAGGAATTCAACCCTGCTATAGCGGATTGCAGGTTACAGGGCACCGCTACCTCCCCATCTAGCACGGCCAAACTTGTAATCAACTTAAAATTAAAATGGCGGAGAGAGGGGGATTCGAACCCCCGGTACGGTTTTAGCCGCACACCCGCTTTCCAGGCGAGCTCCTTCAGCCAACTCAGACATCTCTCCGTGTGCTGATAATAAAATTCTATTGAATTGTTTTGACAATTTTATATTATACCTGAGTTATCTATTGATGTCAAGGATCATAGAGAGAAAGCTTATTTGTAAATTTTTGTAATTTTGCTTAGAATATCTTTCTCTCTATGATATAAGTTCCTAAATTTTTACTATTTTAATTGATTGTGCTAGTTAACTTGGATTTGCTAATGAAAATCTATATTTAACTAGCACAATGAATTATTTTAATCTTCTTAGCACTTCACATAAAAATTCAAAAACTCTTTTGGTAGAGGAAATACTCAAGTGTTCATTAGGGGTATGAACATCATACATATTAGGCCCTATGGAAATCATATCAATATCTCCTATTTTTTCCTTTAGAAAACCGCATTCTAACCCCGCATGCATGGCTTCTACCCTTGCTTGGCCTTCGTACATCTCTTGGTAGACTTTTAGCATTAACTCTCTAACAGGAGATTCTTCTTTGTATTGCCATTCTGGATAGTCACCAACTAATTTCATAGATGCCCCTGTAAAATCACAAATACATTGAATTCTTTTGTTGATTTCATCTTTAAGGGTTCTTACGGAACTTCTTAGGGCATTATCAAAGAGAATGGTATTGTCTTTTGTCTCTACTACCCCAATATTATTGGAACTTTCCACTAATCCTTCCATATCAGCACTCATGGTCTGGACTCCAAAGGGAAGTAATCGCAAAATAGCAATAAGATTCTTCTTAGTATTTTTACTAAAAATCTTTTCATCTTTTGGAGCCTCTTTTACTTCTATAAAAATGTCAGGGTCTGAGGTATGGTATTCACTTTGAAAGATTTCTTGCATTTTTTCTACTGCTTCTTTCAACTGAGGTTGTTTTCCCTCTTCGATGCAAACAATCGCTTTGGCTTTTTGGGGAATGGCATTCATTTTCTCTCCCCCTTGGACAGAAGAAATTCCAACTTCTACATTCTCTTCTAAAACCTGTAGCACTCTTCCTAATAATTTGATGGCACTCGCTCTATTTTTGTTAATTTCTGATCCAGAATGTCCTCCTATGAGACCTCCAATGGTAATCTCATAAAAGATCCTGCCCGCTGGAGCGGTCTCCCATTCAATAGGAAGGGTTACAATATTATTGACTCCACCGGCACAGGAAACCCAGAAGATTCCTTCTTCTTCAGAGTCCAAATTGATTAAGATATCTCCAGATACTTGTCGGGGATTTAAATTGACTACCCCATCCATTCCGGTCTCCTCAGATACAGTAAATAATGCTGTTAAAGGGGGATGTTCTAGATCTTTGGATTCTAGTATTGCCATGGCCATAGCTACTGCGATGCCGTTATCTGCTCCTAGGGTAGTTCCCTTGGTTCTTATGTAATCTCCTTCTGCATAGATTGGAATAGGGTCCTCTTCAAAATTAAAGTCAATGTCTTCTTTCTTTAGAGCTACCATATCCATATGACCTTGTAGAATCACTCTTTTGCTATTTTCATACCCAGGAGTAGCTGGCTTTTTGATAATGACATTGAATACAGGATCTTGGATGACTTCTAACCCTTGTTTTTGGGCAAATTGGACTAAAAAGTCACTTACTTGCTTTTCGTTTCCGGATCCCCTGGGAATCCTAGTAAGAGCTTCAAAGTTTCTAAATACTGCCTCTGGTTCTAATCCTTTTAATATATTTCCCATAAGACAACCTCCTTGTTTTTTATATGAAGAAATTGCATCATTGATTTTCTCAAACACAATCATCTATATCTAAAATATAATAGGATAGTCCTATACAATATATAGTGTAGCACAAACTCGTGTTTGAGAAAAATCCTATTTATACAATTTCTTCATATAATGAATCTATTAATAAGAATCACTTGACTTCAGCCCATACTTTTTTGCCTTCTTCTCTTTAATTTCTCTGATCAAGCCCTTTGAAAGCATAGTTTGAATCAATGTATCGGCAAAAACTTTAGAATTGGTTACTTGCATTTTATTTTTACTCCAAAAAAGAGAAGATTTTGTACCTTCTATGATTTTTTCTATATCCTTTTTAGTGAGGAATTTCCCCTTTCTCATTTCTTTTAAAATTTTTTCCTGGGATTTTTCTATAAGTTGTTTAAAGAGTTCTTGGCTTTTTCTTTGTTCTTTTATATATCCCCAAGCATAGACAAAGGCAAAGGCTACGGCAAATAATAGGATCGCAATGATGATTTTTAGCATACTAATCTCCTACCCTTTCTAGAATAATAAATTTATTATTTCTCAGGATATTGATATAGGTTACTAATCTTTCATAGAGGGGTTCTACCTCTTGTCCAAATTGCTTTTTTAATAGCTTTCCAATCTCTTCAACATTATTTTTCCCATCTATATTTTTGAAAATAAAGCTTCCTATCCTATCTAAATCTATTTTAAAATGCTCAGGGGTTTTAAAAAACTTTCTAACTATTTTATCTAATATTTTATCCCTTGGAATAATCACTTGAACAAGTTCGTCCTCTTTTTCAATCCATTGATATTTTGGATTTTTTTTCGGTATTAATTCTAAAAAGTTATCCTCTTTTTTGATTTTTTTGCCCATGGCTCACCTCTATATTTCTTTTCCCTAGGGAAAAGAGGATAGAAAATCTACCCTCTTTTTATCACTTTATTTACTGACCTCTTTTTTGAAAATAGATCTTCTTGCCAATGTATAGGTTAAAAGGCCAAAGAATAAAATGGATCCTATCGCTCCTAGGTTAAACCCTAGATTTAAGCTTACTCCAGCTACTGTAAATATTGCAAGGAGGATTCCTATTATTCCTTCTCCTGCAATTAAACCAGATCCATATAAAACTCCTGAATCAATCTTAGATTGAACGACTTCTTCTGCTTCTGTTTCCTTAGCTTTATTTAGCTTTCTATCTAAGAAACCTCTAACAAGTCCCCCTATCATAATTCCAGTGCTTAAATGGATAGGCAAGTATAATCCAATAGCAATAGGAAGTACTGGAAGGCCTAATATTTGAAAGGTTACTCCTAGGAAGGCACCTACTAGGATAAAGATCCAAGGTAAGTTTCCTCCCATAACCCCTTCTACAATTACTTTCATAAGGGTTGCCTGTGGTGCTGGCAACTGGGCAGAACCAAATCCCCAAGCAGCATTGAGTAGATTTAGAACTCCGCCAATAGCTAAGGCTGCAGCTACAGCCCCAACGATTTCTCCATATTGTTGATATCTAGGAGTGGCTCCTACAATAAAACCAGTTTTTAAATCCTGGGAAGTATCTCCTGCAATAGCGGCAATAATAGATATGACAGCTCCTACAGTTAAAGCCGCAACCATCCCTGATTGTCCAACATTTCCAACAGATTTAAAAATAAAAGCGGTTATGATAAGAGTAGCAATGGTCATTCCAGAGACAGGGTTGTTGGAACTTCCAATCAATCCAACAATTCTTGAAGAAACTGTGGCAAAGAAGAAACCAAATATTGCTACGGTAATTGCTCCCCCGATTCCAACAGGAATTACTGTAAGAATCCCCATAGCCACTATAGTAGCTATAATTCCAATAAGAAGAACTTTCATAGACATATCTTGATCTGTCCTAAGAACATTGCTTCCTCCAACGCCATTGGAGTAGTCTTTCATAGCGTCCTTAAAGGTTTTTACAATTAAAGGAAGAGATGTAATTAAACTAAAGATTCCTCCAAAGGCAACAGTTCCAGCTCCTACATATTTTATATAGTTAGACCATATATCCCAATACCCCATTTCATGGATAGGTACCGTAGCAGGAGCCATTACAATTGGTGCTAAATCTCCTAAATAAGTAATCAATGGGATTAACACAAGCCAGCCGAGAACTCCTCCCCCTAACATATAAGCAGAAATCCTAGGACCCACAATAAATCCAACCCCTAATAAAGAAGGTAGCACATCCACTCCTACGGCTGCTCCTTGGTACCCTGGTATCGCTGTTTCAATCTCATTAGGAAATAATCCAAATCCTTCACACAAAAATTTATAGCCTGCACCAATTCCTAAGCCCATAAAGGTAGTCTTGGTCTTTTCCCCTCCTTCTTCGCCGGCTAATAAAACCTCTGCACAAGCAGTACCCTCTGGATAAGGTAAAGTTCCATGTTCTTCAACAATAAGAGCTTTCCTTAAAGGTACCATAAATAGTACTCCTAAAATACCACCTATAATTGCAATAATAGTAATAGACAATAAACTTGGTGCATCCGTCCCCCATTCACCAGCCCATAGATATAAAGCTGGAATAGTAAAGATAGCACCTGCTGCTACTGACTCCCCAGCAGAACCGACGGTTTGCACTAAGTTATTTTCCAAAATAGAATCTCTTTTCAGAATTCCCCTAATAATTCCCATGGAAATAACTGCTGCTGGAATAGAAGCACTAATGGTCATACCTACTTTAAGACCTAAATAAGCATTAGCCGCTCCGAATATCACAGCAAGTAAGATTCCTATAGTAAGAGATGTTTTAGTAAACTCAGGAAGTATCTTATCTGCAGGGATAAAAGGCCTAAATTCCTGAAGGCTTTCACTTTTTGCCACTTATGACTCCTCCTTTTATAATTTTTTGAATCTAGCATTTTCTCCTCAACTAAAATATTAAAATATAAAAATTTTTAGATAGTTGGGATTATTCACATTTATTATACCATGATCTGAATATCTAGGTAAAGGATTATATAAATACCAGAAAATTAAAAAATAGAGATATACTCCTCCTACAGGATGACCAGTACCTCTAATATTTCAGTATTGTTTGTATTTTTATTATCTATTTTTCATTCTCCTATCTTCTTTTTTTCTCTCCTTGTTTATAACATGAAAAAGCCAATAGGCTCACCTATTGGCTTTTCATTATTAATAAATTTTAATGGTTACGCTTCTTCGGCCATAATTTAATGCTTCTGATTTGGTACTAAAGGCTAAGTCAAGTCTATTACCACGAATACCTCCGCCACTATCTGCTGCTATCCCATAGCCATAGCCAGGTACATAGATTTTTGTACCATAGGGGATTACCTTAGGATCTACAGCAATAACTCCTTTTTTTAAGGTTGCACCTGTAGAGGTGATATTATCTACTCCTGGATCTTGGGAACTATAACCCGTTGCAACAACTGTCATAGTACGATAAGATCTATTACTTTTTTGACTATTAGTAGTTGCAGAACGGGTAGTTCCACGGCTAGCAATCGTAGTTGCAGAACGAGTAGCTCCACGGCTGGCAACAGATGTTGTTCTTTTTACTTCCTTTGTACCTACATTTACAATTTCATCAATTGATTTTTTGGTTACCTTGGATCCTACCACTTCACGGCTTATTTCTTTCCCATCTTCATAAATAACATGAATAGTATTTTCTTTTATCCCTTTTTGTCCCTCTTGTACTACCTTAGTGGTTCCCTTATTTAAAGAAGAAGTGTTTCTTTTTACGGTATTAAAGGGAATTTTCTCTTCTTGGGCAATGGTTTTTTCTGTGACTCGTGTCACTTTTATTTCCATATTTTTTTGAATTTCTTCTTCTAATGCTGGACTTATTTTATCCTTTTCTCCTAAGGTAACTTTCGCTTCCTTTAGTGCATCTTCTACTGTAGGTACTGTGGTTAATAATTCTTTTGTTCTCCCATCTACTTGAATAGTACAAGGAATGGCTCTCTGAATATGAATTTTCATATTTTTTTCTAATTCTGTATCCAAGGTAGGTGCTATGGCATCTTTTTTCCCTAACTGGATTCCTGCCTCTTTTATAGCAGCTTTTACATTTGGGGCAGTAGTTTTAAGTTTATAGGTCTTTCCATCTGCTTCAATAGTAATAGGCACAGCTCTTTGAATTACTATTTTCATTTGATCTTTTATTTTGCTGTCTAAAGCAGGCTTTATAGAATCCTCTTTAATGTAAGTAATTTCTTCTCTGTCTAGTACTTCCTTTACTGTTTTTTCTCGTGTTTTTATATGTAACTCTTTTTCTCCGTCAATGATGGTCACATTCTCAAATGTCAAAACGTATCCTACTGCCGTAATGGATAAAATCATAACCGCCAGCATGACTAGAAGGAGATTTTTTTTGTTTTGTCTTATATTCTCCTTCTTTAGGATATTTTTCATTTTTTTACCTCCTAATTATCATAAAATGTATTTCATTTTACGAGATTATATTAATAGCTGTCTCTTATACACATCTGACGCT
>USMD01000048.1 GCA_900555725.1 uncultured Garciella sp.
CTGTCTCGTGGGCTCGGAGATGTGTATAAGAGACAGCTTATAAAACTGACTATGTGGGAAACTAGGAAAGCTAGGAAAATATAAAACAAAATTTTTAAAATACATTATTTGGAATAATAGAATTTGACAAAAAACTAAATACAGAGTAAAATAAATAATAGTTTCATGCGCCCGTAGCTCAGCAGGATAGAGCAACGGTTTCCTAAACCGTGTGCCGGAGGTTCAAGTCCTCTCGGGCGCACCATTTTTTTATTTAAGTAGGTGCCTTTATTGAAGGAATTTATGAAACTAGCTCTACATGAGGCGAAAAAGGCCCATGAAAAAAAAGAAGTCCCAATAGGAGCTGTGATTGTAAAAAATGGACAAGTGATTGCAAGGGCCCATAATTTAAAAGAGACCAAGAAAGATCCCACTGCCCATGCTGAGATTTTAGTGATCCAAGAAGCAGCAAGAACGTTAGAAACTTGGAGATTAGATGATTGTGAGCTTTATGTGACCATTGAGCCTTGTCCTATGTGTGCAGGGGCTATGGTACAATCCCGTATAAAGAAACTTATCATTGGAGCTATGGAGCCTAAATTTGGGGCAGCAGGTTCTATTTTTAATATTGTAAGTCATCCTAAACTAAATCATAAAATAGAAGTGATACAAGGGATTATGGAAGAAGAATGTTCGCAACTTATGCAGGATTTTTTCCAAAGACTAAGACAAAAAAGAAAAAAATAATCATGGAGAGATGGCAGAGCCTGGTCGAATGCGCCTGACTCGAAATCAGGTAGGCTACTTTGTAGTCTCGAGGGTTCGAATCCCTCTCTCTCCGCCATATAAAGTAAAAGTAAAGTGTTCTTAAAAAGAATGCTTTTTTTATTTTTAGAATAAAAAATACTTATAGGCTAAGTAAAAATATAAATAATTTTAATTTCATTGTTCTATGCGTGCTATGATATACTTTCTTTGAATTAAATATGACATGTAAAAAAGAGGGGATTCTAATGAAGAGGTATGGCAAGAGATCGGTTGTTTTCTTAGCCATTTTATTGACTTTTAGCATGGTAGTGGGGGGATGTTCTAGCAATACAACTGCAGGAGGTCACCTTCCAGAGCGAAAAATCTAAACTTTAAAGATCTATTAAATAGTGATGGCACTTTTTAAAAGCTCAGCGGAAATGCAAAAGGTATTTGAAGAAGCAGGTCTAAAGAAGGAAGACGAGATTGTTACCTATTGTACCTCAGGAATTCGTTCTGCCCATTTATCCTTAACTTTAAGAATGATGGGATATGAAAATGCTAGAAATTATGATGCATCCTTCTATGAGTGGGCTGGAGATGAAACATTAGAACTTGAAAAATAGAATTTCCTAAGACAATAATAATAGAAAACTAGATAGGATAAGCCCTTTCTTCTCAGGAGGAAGGGCTTTAAATTATATCTATAGAAATTATTTTACAGCTAACTTAATGGATGTGTATTGAAAGGAGAAAATAGTTTATGAAAAGTTTAAAAAAATCCACTTGGGTGAAATTAGGAATCTTTATAACTTTTATTGCTATGTATGTTTTTATAAAGCCTGTTCAGAATACTATAAAACAAATTATCTTTTTGTTTAGCATGCTAAATGTAGAGGCTATAAAGGGATACATTCTTTCCTTTGGAATTTGGGCCCCGATTATTTCCTTTTTCCTTATGGTATTTCAATCCTTAGCAGCGCCTTTACCTGCTTTTTTAATCACCTTTGCTAATGCGGCTTTATTTGGTTGGATAAAGGGGGCCTTTCTTTCCTGGAGTAGTTCTATGGCAGGAGCAGCTCTATGCTTTTTTATTGCTAAGTTTTATGGAAGGAATACAGTAGAAAAACTCACTAGCAAATTTGCCTTGGAAAATGTCGATGAGTTTTTTGAAAAGTATGGGAAATATGCAATTTTAGTTGCTAGGCTGCTTCCCTTTATATCCTTTGATATTATAAGTTATGCCGCAGGACTAACTTCTATGAATTTTTGGCCCTTTTTTATTGCAACAGGTTTAGGACAACTACCAGCAACCATTATCTATTCTTATGTGGGAGGAATGTTAACTGGTGGAGTCCAAAAGTTTGTAAATGGACTTTTGATTTTATTTGCCTTTAGCATTTTAGCCTTTGCCCTTAAGAAAATATGGAATGAAAAAGACAAAGATCAAAAGGGGATCCATCATGAAAATGAATAAAGAAACACAGGATCAAATTCATAAACAGGCTGAGAAGTGTACGGAATGTGGACTTTGTATGAAGACCTCTCCTATGCTAAAGGAGTTTTGCACCTCTCCTAAAAAGATTCCTTCTACTCCTGCTAATTTTCATCAAGAGCTTAGTTTTTCTAAACTTTTTAGAACCTCTATAAAGGGATTAGGGAAAGAAGGGGTAAAAAGAGTCTTCTTTCCAGGATGTAGCCTTATGGCTTATAGCCCTGAAATTGTCCTAAAAACCTATGATTATTTAAGAGGAAAACTTCCCGGTATAGGGATTATGATGGGTTGTTGTGGAAAACCTACCCGGGCCATGGGAGATAAAAAAGCTTTTCAAAGACGCTACCATACCTTGCAACAAGAATTTATAAAAAATAAAGTAGATGAAGTGATTGTAGCCTGCTCCAACTGTTTTATCACCATTGGGGGAAATAGCCCCCAAATCAAAATAAGATCTCTATGGGATGTCATTGCCCAAGTGGGAATTCCAGAGGAGAAAAAAGACATAGGAAAATCCTGCCCTATAAAATTTGCCCTACATGATCCTTGTCCCACTCGAAAAGAGACCTCTATCCATGATTCCGTAAGAAAGATTATAGGTAAGCTGGGTTTTACGATAGAAGAAATGAAATACTCTAGGGAAAAGACTCTTTGCTGTGGGGCTGGAGGGATGCTAGGGGGGACCAATCCAAGCTTAGCCATTGTCCAAATGAAAAAGAGGGCGAATCAGGCTCAGTCGGATTATATGCTTTCCTATTGTGAAGAATGTGTATCTTCTATGAAAATAGGTGGAAAAAAGGCTATTCATATTTTAGATCTTCTCTTTGATGACCCTAAGAATTTCAAAACTCCCTTTGATCAAGCAAATCAGTCTACCCTTCAAAGATGGGGCAATCGTTATAGGGGGAAAAGAAAGATAGAGCATAGAGGTGAGATCCTATGAGAGAAAAAGGATTTAAATTCCTCTGAGGAAATAAAGGAGTATATTCAGTCCTTTGGGATATGGGCGCCAATCATTTGTATATTAGTCTTTACCTTTGTGACCATTACCTTTAAAAACACAAAGAAAATTTTTATAGGAAAATCCTCAGAAAATAAAATGATTTACCCGTTATGCTAATTTAACCAACACAACAGATTCATTGATATGATAGAAAAGGAGAAACTTATGAAGAAAAGTTTATTATGCATAGGAATGATACTATTTATTATGATAGCTTTCATAGGGTGTGGCGCATCTGAAGAAACAGATACTAAGTCCTTAGAGCAAGAAAATGCCCAGTCCCTTTTAGAGGAAGATTGGGATAGCATTGTTTCTAAAAGTAAGGGACAAACGGTTAACCTACATATGTGGGGAGGAGATCCATCGGTCAATGAATATTTAGATAGCTGGGTAGCTCCTAGATTAAAGGAAGAGTATAACATTACCCTAAATAGGGTGCCCCTTACCGATGCTAAGGATATGATCAATAAGCTTCTTACAGAAAAAGAAGTAGGAAAAGAGGAAGGCTCTATGGATCTTATGTGGATCAACGGAGAAAATTTTAGGGATGCAAAGGATAATGATTTATTATGGGCACCTTTTTTAGAAAAGCTTCCTAATTATCAAAAGTATGTAGATAAACAGGTTCAAGATATGAAGTACGATTTTGGAGAGGATACTAAAGGGCTAGAGGCCCCCTGGGGAAGAGCCCAATTTGTCTTAATTTATGATGAATCAAAGGTAAAAAACCCACCAAAATCTATAGAGGAATTAAAAAAATGGGTTAAAGAAAATCCAGGGAAATTCACTTATCCTGCTCCTCCAGATTTTACAGGAAGTGCCTTTATACGCCATGTACTTTATGAAACTACAGGAGGATATGAAAAATATATGGATGTAATGAAAGAGGAAGAGTTTAAAAAGGCTGCCCAGCCTATGTGGCAGTATTTAAATTCCATTGAGCCTTATTTATGGAGAGAAGGAAAAACCTATCCTGAAAGCAGTAGCAAGCTAGATCAGCTCTTTGGAAGCTCAGAAGTGTGGATGACTATGTCCTATACCCCTTCCCATGCAGCAAATAAAATAAAATCAGGAGAATTTCCACATACTGCAAAAAGTTTTCTGCTAGAATAAGGTACTCTAGCGAATACCCATTATTTAAATATTCCCTATAATGCTATCAATAAGGCAGGGGCTTTAGTAACCATCAATTTTCTACTTTCCCCTGAGGCACAAATCGAAAAGTATAAACCAGAGTCTTGGGGAGATGGGCTTGTTATTTCACCGGATAAAATGTCGCCAGAGCAGCAAGAAAAATTAGAACTTATTGATAGAGGAGAGGCGAGTCTCTCTTCTGAAGAATTACAAAGTAAAAGCATTCCTGAAATTCCTGCTGTTTATGTGGATTGGATAGAGGAAGGGTGGATGGAAAATGTGGCGAAATAAAAAGTCACTTTTTCTCATTTTACCGGCTCTTATGGTTACCACAGTGTTATTTTTTGGTGGGCTATGGGAAGGATTTGTGCAAAGTATTAGCATTCATGGTCCAACTCAAGAAGGAAAGTTTACCCTAGAGTATTATAAAGATATTTTATCTTCCTTAGACTTTTGGTATTATTTATTTTTTACTTTAAGAATTGCCTTTATTACAACAGTTCTTTGTACCATGGTTTCTATCATTGTTTTATATCTTCTCTTTTGGATGAGAAGCTATGGCAGTAGTTTAGAAGGATGGGCAAAGAAGTTTTTTGAAATCCCTATGCTATTTCCCTATGTAGTGGCAGCCTATATGATTTTCCTTATTTTTTCACCTAGTGGATGGCTATCCAGAATATTATACAATCTAGGAATGATTGATGCCATGGAACAATTTCCTATTTTAGTGAATGATTCCTTTGGATGGGGAATTATTTTGGCCTATGTATGGAAAATGAGTCCCTTTATGGTAGTGATGCTCTACCCCCTTTTACTAAAGATAGAAAAAAATTGGCTGGATGTAGGCAGAGTGCTGGGGGCAAGTAAGATAGCATTTTTCAAGGAAGTGGTCTTTCCTATGTTAGTAGATCCTTTAAAAATAATCATCTTTATTGTATTTTCCTATAGTTTGCTAGACTATGAAATTCCTTATATGTTAGGGGTTACATATCCTAAAACCCTCTCTGTAGCCAGTTATCAATTGTATATGAATGGAGCTTTATCGGATCGCTCTAAGGCATTGGCCATTTATATTCTTTCTACCATGTTGGTAGTACTACATGGCATTGTATTTTATTTTGTTACAAAGAAAAATAGGGGAAGAAAGAGGCAAAAAATATGAAAGAAAATTGGACAAAAGGATGGTCGTTTATTATTATAGTAGGGGTGCTCTTTTTAGCAGTGGTGCCTATTGCCTTTTTAATATTTATGAGCTTTTCCCAGGGTTGGATCTTCCCGGAGGTGCTTCCAAGGTCCTTTGGTCTAAGAGCTTGGGAGTATATATTTAGCAGTCATTCTAAAACAGGAGAAGCGATTTTAAATAGTCTTTACATTTCTATATGGGTTACATTGATTAACCTTATTTTAGCCCTTCCTGCAGGGGATGCCTTGGGAAGATATGAATTCAAGGGAAAGAGGATTCTAGAATTTATTTTACTTATGCCCATTGTCATTCCCCCTATTGTGGTGTTGATGGGAATGCATAAAACTTATATGATTCTGGGGCTTACCGAATCCTTTTCTGGAGTAATCCTTTCTCATATTATGCCCACTCTTCCTTATATGATTCGTTCTATGACTATAAGTTTTCAACATCTAGGATTTCTATGGGAAGACCAAGCAAGAATGTTAGGAGCAGGTAAATTAAAAGCATTTATCTATGTTCTTTTGCCCTTTCTTTTACCAGGGATGATAACAGGAGCTACCATGACCATTTTGATTTCCTTTAGTCAATATATTATTACCTTATTGATTGGTGGAGGACAAATTCTTACCCTGTCGGTACCAATGCTTCCCTATATTAATGGAGGAGACCAAGCAATCGGAGCAGCCTACTCTATTTTATTTGCCACTACGGCTATTTTTGCTTTGCTGATATTGGATAGATTTTTAAAGCAATATTATAAGTAAAAAATAATGATCTTACGATGAAACAAAGGATGAAAAAGATGAAACAAATTACCATAAAAGATTTAGAGAAGTCCTATGGATCCTTTACCCTAAGGGTAAAGGAATTAGAAATAAAAAAGAGAGAGTTTTTTGGACTAATTGGTCCCTCAGGATGTGGAAAAACCACTTTGTTAAGGGTGATTGCAGGGCTGGAACCCAATAAAAAAGGAAAAATCTATTTAGATCATGAAGACATTACCTATGTTCCTACGGAAAAGAGAAATATAGGAATGGTTTTTCAAAACCCTTTACTATTTCCCCATATGACGGTAGAGCAAAATATTGAATTTGGCCTAAAAATGCAAAAAATGCCTAAGGCTCAGCGAGAGGAAAGGGTAAGAAGTATTTTACAGTCTGTAGGACTTTCTGGCTTTGAGAATCGATATCCCTTCCAGCTAAGTGGAGGACAACAACAACGAATTGCCATTGCTAGGGCCCTAGTATGTAAGCCCTCCATTCTTTTCATGGATGAACCCTTTAGTGCCTTAGACCCTTCCCTGCGGGAAGAAATGCGAGAGTTTATATTAAAGATTCATAAAAGCTATCATATTACTATTGTTTTTGTTACCCATGATCGCCAAGAAGCCTTTACTCTATTTGATAGAATGGCTGTGGTAAAGGAAGGAAAAATCCTTCAAGTGGGCTGTCCAAGGGAAATCTATGAAAAGCCAAAACACGTCTTTGTGGCAGATTTTCTAGGAAACAAAAATATATTCCAGGGAAAAGTGCAAGACTTTTATTTTCTCTCAGGCAATTTAAAATTTCCTATATCCCATCAAGAAATAGAGAAAAAAGAAGGTTATTTAATGTTAAGGTCTGAATGCATTCAAATAGAAAAAATAAAAGAAAACAAAATAGATCAAGATTCCCATTGGATAGCAACTGTAGAAGATTATCATTTTCACCAAGGATTTACCTCCCTCATGGTAAGGCTTAAAAATGTTTTATTTTATGCTATGCTGCCAAGTTCTAAGGAAAAGTACGATTTGGGAGAAAAGGTGATTCTTCATTATGATCCAAAGGACGTTTGGTTGATATAGTTAGATGCAGCTAAATTATTTAGGGAAGATATTTAATAAAGTAGCGCCAGAAATATCTTCCTATAACCACTAGGAGGAAATACTATGCTCGATACTTATGGAAGAAAATATGTAGATCCATTGATCAATCACGTTGCAAACTTTTTTCTAGAAAAGAAAAAACAGCCCAATGAGATTACAATTCTAGCCCTCGTAGTAGGACTTACTACTGGTCCTTTGATTTACCTAGACCATCCTATTTTGGCTACCGTTTTTCTATGGATTTCAGGACTTTTAGATGCGGTAGATGGAGCTATGGCACGAAAAATAGAAAAGACTTCACCCTGGGGAACTTTAATGGATATTACCTTTGATAGAATGGTAGAAATTACGGTTTTCTTAAGTTTAGGACTAAAATATCCTAAGGCCAGAATGGAACTATTAATTTTAATGGTCGCTATCTTACTCTCTATGACTATATTTTTAACGGTAGGGGCTTTGAGTGATCAAAGAGGCATAAAGTCTTTTTACTATCAAGCAGGTCTTGCTGAACGAACAGAGGGATTTTTATTATCCTCCCTTATGATATTACTCAGCAGATATCTAAGATTTTTTACTCTTTTATATGCTGGCTTAGTATTTTTTACAGCAGTCCAAAGAATGTTAGAAGCAAAAAGAATTTTATCCCATCTAGAATAAAAAACATTCTTTCTACATACAATACCAAGCTCTTTTGGGTAATTGTATAATACTTATGTGGTAACACACGTTAAGACCCTAGTAAGGCTAGAAAGAAAACACAATTAGAACCTTGAGAAATCAAGGTTCTTTTCTTATACAAAAATTTATATGTTTCCAAAGACGTCCATTTAAAGTAATGTTCTTAAAAATACTGTTGACAAATTCTACTTATTACAATAAAATGATAAAGAAGATCAAATGAGAATAATTTTCATTTTCATACTTGTTAGGCGAGGATACAAATGAAAAATTAATTCAGTAAAATCAATATAATAATTAGGAGGAAGATTATGAAGCTAAAGGGAATAATTACTACTATTCTTGCTTGTGCTTTATTAATAACAGGATGCTCAAGCTCAGCAGAAAAACATCAAGAGAAATCTAACGTAGGGGAAAGTGCTTCTGTCACTGATTCAATTACAATCAAACATGCATTCGGAGAAACTGTAATAGAAAAAGAACCAGAAAATGTTGTTACAATTTCTTGGGGGAATCAAGATGTGCCTTTAGCATTAGGAATTGTACCAGCTGGTGTATCTAAGGCTAACTATGGTAAATCAGATGAAAATGGTCTATTACCTTGGACAGCATCAAAATATAAGGAATTAGGAGTAGAGAAACCTGTTACTTTTGATGATGTAGATGGTTTAGATTATGAGGCTATAAGTAATGCTAATCCAGATGTAATATTGGCTGCTTACTCAGGAATTACACAAGAGGAATATGATTTATTAAGTAAAATCGCTCCTGTTGTTGCATATCCTACACTTCCATGGCAAATATATTGGAGAGATCAAATAACAATAAATGCAACTGCAATAGGTAAAAAGGATGAAGGAGATAAATTAGTTTCAGATTTAGAAAAGTTAATAACAGAAAAAACTAGTGAGTACTCCAATATTAAAGGGAAAAAAGTTGCGTTTTGTTACTTTAATCCAGCTGACTTAGGGAAGTCTTACATATATCTTCCAACGGATCCCCGTGCAGCATACTTAACTGATTTAGGCCTAGAAGTACCTGAAAGTGTTAAGAAATTTGCAGAAACTTCAAATAGCTTTACTCTAGAAATTAGTTCAGAAAATATTGATCAATTAACAGATATAGATGTTATAGTAACTTATGGAACTGACACATTATTAAAACAACTTCAAGCGGATACTTTATTAGGAACAGTTCCAGCAATAAAAAATGGTTCTGTTGCAATTATAGAAGATGGATCAGCATTAGCAGCATCCTGTACTCCAAGTGCATTATCTATTCCAGCAACAATAGACGAATATTTAAAGATAATTGGAGAGGCGGCAGATAAAGTACAATGAGACTTACAAAGACAATAGGGATATATTTAGTGAGTATTATTTTTCTAGGGATGTGTGTATTTGCATCATTAGCATGGGGGTCAAAAAATATAGAATTTAGTCAAGTAATAAATGCTTTACTAAATAGTGAGGAGATGTCTTTTGCTACATTAGTGGTTCATGAGCGTATTCCAAGAACAATTTTTAGTATTATGGCAGGGGCTTCTCTTGGAATATCAGGAGCCCTTATGCAATCTATAACTAGAAATCCAATAGCAGACCCAAGTATCTTAGGAGTTAATACAGGTGCATCTTTATTTGTTGTAATTGGAATAGCTTTTTTTAATATAGATTCACCAAATCAGTATATTTGGATTGCGCTAGCTGGAGCAGGTATAACATCAGTATTTGTTTATGGGATAGCATCTATTGGAAATGGAGGAATGACTCCAATTAAGCTTGCTTTATCAGGCGCTGCTACTAGTGCTGTTTTATCATCTTCAGTAAATGCAGTTATACTTTCTAGAAGTGAGGTTATGGATGCATTTAGACTTTGGCAGGTTGGAAGTGTAAGTGGGGCAACTTGGGATAGTATTAATTTAATACTACCATTTATAACAATTGGGTTAATAATAAGCATAGCAGCAACACCAGCGCTAAATGTTTTAGCATTGGGAGATGATATTGCAACTGGCCTAGGTGTAGATATAGGAATTATTAGAATTATATGTGCAATTGCGGGAGTTATACTATCAGGGGCAACTACTGCAATTGCTGGTCCTATTGGATTTATAGGATTAATGATACCTCATAGCATACGTCTTATTTCTGGTTCAAATTTAAAAGGTATTGTTCCTTTGTCAGCTATTGGAGGAGCGGCACTTCTAATAATTTCAGATGTTTTGGGAAGAGTACTTGGAAGTCCAGGGGAAATTCAGGTAGGAATTATTACTGCATTTTTAGGGGCACCAATTCTTATTATCATTGCCAGAAAAGCGAAGGTGAGAGCTATATGACGCAAAGTACCCACACTATGATTAAACAAGGTTATATTAGAAGGAAAATTCGTTTAATTAGCGTTAACATCATACTACTTATTTTAACAATATGTATTTGTGCCATAATGCTTTCATATGGTAAAAATAATTATGATTTAAATACCATTATAAGAGTTCTTAGCGGAGAACAAATACAAGGCGCCTCATTTACTATAGTAACCCTACGTTTACCAAGAATGCTTTGTGGATTTTTAGCAGGATTAGCTTTTGGTATAGCAGGAAATACGTTTCAAACTATGCTAAGGAATCCATTAGCTAGTCCTGATATTATTGGTATAAGTTCAGGCTCTAGTGTTGCAGCAGTTTTCTGTATATTAATTCTACATATGAGTGGAAGTGGTGTTGCTATAGCAGCAGTGATTTCTGGTATTTTAGTATCAACGCTTATATATGTGTTATCTAAGGGCTCAGGATTTTCAGGCGGTAGATTGATACTTATAGGAATTGGAATGCAGGCAATGATAAATGCACTTATATCATATTTGTTGGCTAAAGCTTCACAATATGATGTTCCAACTGCACTTAGATGGTTAAGTGGGAGCTTAAATGGAATGCGTATTGAAGATGTACCAACTTTATTGATCGTTGTAGTTATATTCGGAATTACTATCTTATGTTTAACAAAACAGCTTCAAATATTAGAATTGGGAGATGAGTTTGCAACGACACTAGGTGTTAAAATTAATTTAATACGTATTATGCTAATTCTAAGTTCAGTATTTTTAATTGCTTTTGCAACTTCTGTTACAGGACCCATAGCCTTTGTTGCATTTTTATCTGGGCCAATAGCATCTAGGCTTGTTGGACCAGGAGCACCAAATGTTTTATCATCAGGTTTAGTTGGAGCATTGTTAGTACTTGGAGCAGATATGATTGGTCAGTTTGCATTTAGTACAAGATTTCCTGTAGGTGTAGTTACGGGAATTTTGGGGGCACCATATATGCTATTTCTATTAATAGTTATAAATAGGAGGGGTCAAGCATCATGACTAAAAAACAACAATTATTTGAGGCAAAGGAAATAGTAACTGGATATGACAAAAAGATTATAATTGATGGGATGGATATAATTATTCCAAGTAATAAAATTAGTGTTATTATCGGGGCCAATGCATGTGGTAAATCAACTTTGCTGAAAACACTTGCTAGACTTATTAAACCTGTTTCGGGTAAAGTTATAATTGATGGTAAAAAAATCACTTCAATGCCTTCTAAACAACTAGCACAAGTTTTAGGTTTACTTCCTCAATCACCAGTAGTTCCAGAAGGTATAACTGTTTGGGATTTAGTTTCAAGAGGTAGATATCCATATCAATCATTTTTAAAAAATATGGATGAAACTGATTTTCAAGCTGTAGAAGAAGCACTTGAAATAATGGGAATAACAGAGCTTGCTAATCGTAGCGTAGATGAGCTATCTGGTGGGCAACGTCAGAGAGTCTGGATTGCAATGGCACTTGCTCAACAAACAGATATACTTCTTTTAGATGAGCCAACTACTTTTCTTGACATTGCTTATCAAGTGGAGATTCTGGATTTATTAACAGATTTAAACCGTAAAAGAGGGACTACTATTGTTATGGTACTTCATGATATAAATTTATCTGCTAGATATGCAGATTATATATTTGCTCTTCGTAATGGGAAATTAATTGATCATGGTACGCCATCAGAGGTTATAACATCAGAATTAATTGCTACAGTATTTGAATTAGATTGTGTAGTTATACAAGATCCAGTATCCTCTTCACCTTTTATTGTACCAAGAGGAAGACATCATGCTAATATTGTAAGCGTCAAATAGATTCTTCATCCTATTATTTATCTATTCATATACGTATACTAGCTTAGGTATAAAGGCGTTATATTCTCTTCCCAAGCCTCTCATGACTTTGGTCATGAGAGGATCAAAGTGCTTTGGAAGAGCTATCCAGGATTCATTTCCATTTTCCTGTCCGATATTCCAAGAAAGAAATGATAAAGTTTGCTAGCCATCCAATCGGAACTGCATACCATACCATGGCTATACCAAATCTTGGTGCCATTGTGACTGCAACTAAAACACGAATTGCAAGATTTGTTAGATTGGCAATGGTGAACATCTTCATATCTCCAGCCCCTCGCAAAAGGCCATCTGTCACCATTTTCAATCCAATTAGAACAAAAAACCATCCCATAAATCTCAAATAACTTGTACCTGTTTCCATGGCAAGTTGTGTACCATCAGTTCCTAAAAACAGAGAAATAATCGGGATATAAAAACCCTCAAGAATTACACAGATTAAAATTGCGAAAAACACGACAATTTTGTTTCCAGTATAATAGCCATTTTGTACACGTTTGTGTTTTCTAGCACCGATGTTTTGAGCTGTATAAGTGGAGATAGCATTTCCCATAGCTGTCATTGGGACCACACAAATGCTTTCTATCCTCATGGCGGCTGAAAATCCCGCTAGCATTTCTGCTCCAAAGCTATTCACTACGGATTGAACAAGTAGCATACCAATGGAAACCGTTGACTGCTGCAAAATGGAGGGAAATGCTATTTTTGACATAACTTTTAATTCTTTTCCATCGAAAAAAGCCTGTTTTTCAGAGGGATAAGAAACTAATTCTTTTAAAAACAGCAAAAATGATATCACAGCCGAAATTCCCTGTGCAATCAGAGTTGCCCATGCGACCCCTGCTACACCGAGATGCATAGAACGCACCATATACACATCTAAGATAATATTTAATATGGAGGAAAAAATCAGCAGGTATAGGGGAATACGGGAACGTCCTATTGCATTAAACATAGCCGAAAGTACATTATACATAAACAAAAACGGAAGCCCGAGAAAGTAGATGTTTAGATATTTTGTAGCCATCCCCAAAATATTGTCTGGAGTATTCAATAGCTGCATGATTTGTCTTCCAGTCAAAGCTCCAAAAATCCCTAACATTATGCTCAACGCAAGAAAAGATAGCAAAGCAGTATAGACTGATTGTTTCATCTGCTTATACTCTTTAGCACCAAAATAGCGGCTGGTAATAACTGAAGCCCCCACTCCTCCACCAATCGCAATGGAAATAAATACATTTGTCAGGGAGTAGGAAGCCCCTACTGCCGCCAATGCATTTTCGCTGACAAATCGACCGACCACTACGGAATCGGCCATTGTATAAAATTGTTGAAATAAGTTTCCAATAATCATAGGTAAAGCAAAGATTAACAAAGCTTTTACTGGCTTTTCATTTATCAAATATTCTTTGTCCATATGTGTTCCTCCTTAATGCTTTCTGCCGCACTCATATTCACAGATGCATTCACGTGTAAGTTCTTTTGCTTGCTCTGCTGTTTTTACAAAATAAGAGAATTGTTCTAAAAGTTTTTCTAACAACTCCCTATTTACTAGATAGTGCATATGATATCCTATTTTGGTACCAGAAATCAGCCCTGACTTTTTTAAAACATTCATATGCTGTGAAACCGCCGATTCACTGATGCCCAACTTTTTTGCCATGGCACGAACACAATAATGCCTTTCTATTAAAAGTTTTAGGATTTTGAATCGAGTAGGTTCTGTCATAATGTGAATCGTTTCTATAAACTCCAATGATATGATTCCTCCTTGTTTGATTAAGTACTCACTTAATTAAACTATAATGTTTTCTTTTCTTTATGTCAAATCTAATTTAATCTATTGTGCTAGTTGATTCAAAGGATAGATGTTTTCACTGCGCTACTTAAACAAATGCTCTCCTTTTTTAGAATAACAAAATCTAGGTGAAAAAGGGGGCACTAAGTCGCCTAACGTGAAACATCTATCCTACGAAATATAAAGTTCTCTAAATCATAATCATTTAACTGGCACAACGGGTTAATTTAGTATTCTTATAGCAATCTAAAAAATATTAGGAGATAGAAAAATTTTATCCGAATGTTATTACCTTGCATAAAAAATTTTTTTCTACATACAATACCAGGGAACATCTGGTTTTTATATCCTTTTTATAATTTTTTGTTACAAAAAGTTGACAATTGTATGCAAAAAGGTTACTATTAATATAATCTCGTAAAATGAAATACATTTTATGATCTGTCTCTTATACACATCTCCGAGCCCACGAGACA
>USMD01000049.1 GCA_900555725.1 uncultured Garciella sp.
GTAAGATCGTCGGCAGCGTCAGATGTGTATAAGAGACAGTCCTAGTAAAGTGTACATTTAAAAATAGAAATTTATAAAAATACAAAATAAATGTTAAAATATAAAAGATAACTTAGAAGTAAGAGTCTTAGGGAAGATTAATTATCGGATCAATAAAATAAAGGAGAATCAAAAATGGAAAAAGTGAAAATCACCACTCCCTATATTAAGTTAGACCAATTATTAAAATTTATAAATATCGCTGAAAACGGTGGAATGGCCAAAGCAATGATTCAAGATGGAATGGTAAAAGTAAATGGAGAAATAGTTCTTCAAAGAGGGAAAAAAATAAAATCTGGAGATGTTGTAGAAATAGGAGATTGTGATACAATAGAAGTTGAGTAATTTTTAGAACATACGTTCCTTGATTTTCTTAAATCTTTCGATTAGTATTGAAAGTAGTATTGAAAGGACATAATGAGTTCATTAAAAGGAGGCAAGTTTATGCATATTGAGGAACTTATATTTAATAATTACCGAAATTATTCCCAATTAAATATAAACTTGCATTCTAAGATGAATGTTTTTGTAGGAAAAAATGCCCAAGGAAAAACCAATATTCTTGAGTCCATCTATTTATTAAGTACTGGAAAATCCCATCGTAGCAGTAAAGATCAAGAAATGATAAAATGGGGTCAGGAAAATGCTTTTGTTAAAGGAAACATCATTGTAGAAAACAAAAGAAAAGTGATAGAAATAGGCTTGTCGAAAAGTCAAAAGAAGAAAATTAAAGTCAATGGTGTAGCCTTAAAAAAAATAGGAGATTTATTGGGGCAAGTCCATACAGTATTATTTTCACCAGAGGATTTAAAACTAGTAAAAGAAGGTCCCAGTGAAAGAAGAAATTTTCTTGATCAAGAGATTTCAAATTTGAGACCCAGATATTACTATTCTCTAATAGAGTATCATAAAATTTTACAACAAAGAAACTCTTTATTAAAGCGAATGAAAATGGAAAATTCTCTTAGAGATACCTTGTATGTATGGGATCAGCAGCTAATAGAAAGTGGATCTAAAATAGTCCTAACTCGAATCTATTTTTTAAAAAAGATAAACCAAATTGCAAAAAAACTTCATGAGGAAATTACCGATAATCTTGAAAAGTTAGAACTTTTTTATCAATCTACTATACTTTCCAACAAAGAAGACATCAAAAATATAAGAGACGTATTTCAGGAAAAGCTAAGGAAAAATAAAGATATAGATATTCAAAGGGGGACTACCACCATTGGACCCCATAGAGATGATATTAAAATAAATGTTAACCAAATCGATATTCGTTCCTTTGGCTCCCAAGGGCAACAACGTACTGCAGCTTTATCCCTTAAGCTCTCCATTTTTGAGTTAATCTACTCCGAGATAGGAGAATATCCAATTCTTTTACTGGATGACGTCATGTCTGAATTAGATGAAAATAGACAAAAAAAATTAATGAATAATTTAAAAAGTGTACAAAGTTTTATTACCTGCACTGATCTTGGATTTTTAGAAAAAATCTATCCCTTAGAAAATCAAATTTATAGGGTAAATAATGGAGAAGTTTGTATGCTTTCTTAGAATAAGGAAATTCATCTTTTAGAATTTTACAAAAAAGGACATAATAGGTAATGGGAAAAATTTGGTATCTATCCAAGGGATTCTTATATAAAATTTTCAAAAGGGATCTATGGGGATCTAGGAGGATTTTTATGTTATTACATCTAGGTGAAAATAAAATGGTATTCCTAAAGGATATCATTGCTATAATTAGTTTGGAATACGGGTCTATCCCTAAATATACTCAGGAATTTTTAGAGATGGCAAAAGAAGAAGGATTTATAAAGAGAATATCAGAAGAAGAGCCAAAATCCTTTGTTATTACAGAGATAGATCACAAATGTGTTATATATTATTCACCCATTTCTTCAAGTACGCTTTTAAAAAGAATGGATTCTATAGATAAATTAAAAAAGGAAAACTGATATAAAAAAAAACAGGGGGGTAAAAATGCTAGAACAAAACAATAACCAAAGCACCTATGGTGCAGAACAAATACAAGTGCTAGAAGGATTAGAAGCAGTACGAAAGCGCCCTGGTATGTATATAGGAAGTACAGGTCCTACGGGGCTTCATCATCTAGTTTATGAAGTAGTAGACAATAGTATTGATGAAGCCTTAGCAGGGTTTTGTGAAAATATCTATGTAACTATACATCCTGATAACTCTATTGCTGTAGAGGATGATGGAAGGGGAATCCCCGTTGGAATACATCCCAAAATGCATAAGTCGGCAGTAGAAGTAGCTCTTACTGTACTTCATGCTGGAGGAAAATTCGGTGGGGGAGGCTATAAGGTTTCTGGAGGACTTCATGGTGTAGGGGTATCTGTTGTAAATGCCCTTTCAGAATGGCTAGAGGTAAAGGTATATCAAAATGGAACCATCTATAAGCAGACTTACGAAAGAGGAAAGCCAACCTGTGAATTGACACCTATTGGTGATACAGATAGAACAGGTACCATCATCTCCTTTAAGCCAGATTACGAAATCTTTGAGGAATTAGAATATAATTTTGAAATATTAGAAAATAGATTGAGAGAACTTGCCTTTTTAAATAAAGGAATCCATATCGTTTTAAAGGATGAAAGGGAAGGGCAAGAACAGGAAGAAAAATTTCACTATGAGGGAGGAATTATTCATTTCATAGAATATTTGAATAGAAATAAAACTCCTCTTCATAAGAAAATATTCCATTTTGAAGCTAAGAAGGATGACGTATTAATAGACGTTGCTCTCCAATACAATGATAGTTATACTGAAACCATATTTACTTTTGCTAATAATATTGACACTACAGAAGGTGGGGCTCATTTAAGTGGTTTTAAAAGTGCTCTTACTAGAACCATTAATGATTATGCCAGAAAGAATAATCTATTAAAGGAAAATGACAGTAATCTTTCTGGAGAAGATGTTAGAGAAGGACTTACAGCAATTATTAGTGTAAAACTAACAGATCCTCAATTTGAAGGACAGACCAAAACAAAACTTGGAAATACCGAAGTAAGAGGATTGGTAGAACAAGCAGTAGGGGAACAACTTTCTTATTTTTTAGAGGAAAATCCAAATGTATCTAAAATCATTGTAGATAAAGGCCTTACTGCATCCCGGGCTAGAGCTGCGGCTAAGAAGGCTAGGGAATTAACCAGAAGGAAAAATGTGTTGGAAAGTACCTCTCTGCCAGGAAAATTGGCGGATTGTAGTGAAAAGGATCCAAGTAAATCAGAAATCTATATTGTAGAAGGAGACTCTGCCGGAGGATCTGCTAAGCAAGGACGAGATCGAAGGATCATGGCTATTCTACCTCTAAGGGGGAAGATACTAAACGTAGAAAAGGCTAGATTAGATCGAATTCTTAATGCTGACACTATTCGCTCCCTTATTACTGCCGTTGGCACAGGGATAGGAGAAGATTTTGATATTGAAAAGGCAAGATACCATAAAATCATCATTATGACCGATGCTGATGTAGATGGTGCCCATATCAGGACGCTTCTTTTGACATTCTTCTATCGTTATATGCGACCTATTATTGACGCAGGATATTTATATATTGCTCAACCACCTCTTTATAAAGTGAAGAAGGGAAAATTTGAAGAATATGTATTTAGCGATAAAGAGCTACAGGAAATATTGGATAAAATCGGCAGAGAGGGAAATCCTCCTGAGATTCAAAGGTATAAAGGTTTAGGAGAAATGAACCCTGAACAATTATGGGACACTACTATGAATCCAGAAAACCGTATCTTACTCCAAGTAACTTTAGAAGATGCGATCAGGGCAGATGGAATTTTTACAAGGCTAATGGGAGATAAGGTAGAACCCAGAAGAGAGTTTATTCAAGAAAATGCTAAGAAAGTAAAAAATCTGGATATTTAAGGGGGCACAGAAATGGCGGAAAAAAATAATAATAGCATTATACAGGTCAATATAGAAGATGAAATGGAAAAATCCTATATTGACTATGCAATGAGTGTAATTGTATCCCGTGCCCTTCCTGATGTAAGGGACGGTTTAAAACCAGTTCATAGAAGAATTTTATATGCAATGAGCGAATTAGGATTGACTCCAGAAAAATCCTATAGAAAATGTGCAAGAATCGTCGGAGACGTACTAGGAAAGTATCATCCCCATGGAGATAGTGCTGTATATGAGGCTTTAGTTCGTTTGGCTCAGGACTTTTCTACCCGTTATCCTTTGGTAGATGGTCATGGAAACTTTGGTTCTGTGGATGGAGATGGAGCAGCAGCCATGCGTTATACTGAAGCTAAAATGACTAAAATTACCCAGGAGTTACTTCGGGATATTAATAAAAATACCGTAGATTTTATACCAAACTTTGATGAAACCTTAAAGGAACCGGCAGTATTACCATCTCGCTTTCCAAATTTATTGGTAAATGGTTCTTCAGGAATTGCAGTAGGTATGGCCACTAATATTCCTCCCCACAATCTTGGGGAAGTCATCGATGGGATTGTAGAGATTATTGATCAACCTGAGGTTACCATAGAGCAATTAATGAAAAAGATCAAAGGTCCAGATTTTCCAACGGGAGGTATTATTTTAGGAAAAGAAGAGGTAAAACAATCTTATACCACAGGGAAGGGAAAAATTAAAGTAAGGGCAAAGACCAATATTGAACAAGTAACCAATAGTAAATATAGAATTGTTATTACTGAGATTCCCTACCAAGTTAATAAAGCAAAGTTGATTGAAAAAATTGCAGAACTGGTAAAAGATAAGAGGATCGAAGGAATTTCTGATCTTAGGGATGAATCAGATCGTGATGGAATGCGTATTGTTATTGAACTGAAAAAAGATATTAATCCAAATGTAGTATTAAATCTTTTATATAAACATACTCAAATGCAAGAAACCTTTGGAGTCATTATGTTAGCCTTAGTAAATAATGAGCCTAAGATATTAAATCTAAGACAAATATTAGATTATTATCTTGAACATCAGAGGGATGTCATTGTTCGTAGGACAAAATTTGATTTAGAAAAGGCAGAGGCTAGGGCCCATATTTTAGAAGGTTTAAGAATTGCTTTAGATCATATTGATGAAGTGATAAATTTAATTCGTAGTTCTAAAACCATTCAGATTGCAAAAGATGGATTAATGAACCAATTTAAACTTAGTGAAAAACAAGCTCAAGCGATCTTAGATATGCGTCTACAGCGTTTAACAGGACTAGAAAGAGAAAAAATAGAAGAAGAATATAAATCTTTACTGGAAACCATCAAAAACCTAAAGGAAATCTTAGGGAGTGAACATCGCATTCTACAAGTGATCCGGGAAGAATTATTGGAGATCAAAGAAAAATATAGTGATGATCGAAGAACTGGTTTTGACATTGATGCCAGTGATATTAATATAGAAGATCTCATTGAACAGGAAGATGTAGTAATTACTTTAACCCACTTTGGATACATCAAAAGACTCCCTTCTGACACCTATCGATCTCAAAAAAGAGGAGGAAAGGGGATATCTGCTCTTAGCACCCGAAAGGATGATTTTGTAGAGCACTTATTTATGACTTCTACCCACCATTATTTATTGTTCCTTACCAATAAAGGGAAGGTTTATAGATTAAAGGCCTTTGAAATTCCTGAGGCGAGTAGACAAGCCAAAGGTACAGCCATTGTAAATATTCTCCAGTTAGATCCAGGAGAATCTATTACAACAGTGATTCCTATAAAAGAGTTTGAAAAAGATCATTATTTAATTATGGCTACTAGGTCTGGAATGGTGAAAAAAACAGAATTGATTGAATATGATACTTCCAGAAGGGCAGGCCTTTTAGCTATTTCCCTAAAGGAAAATGATGAGCTTATCAATGTTCGATTAACCGATGGGAATAGGGAAGTCATCATTGGAACTAAAAGAGGATATGCAATTCGTTTTTCAGAAAAAGATGTTCGTTCAATGGGGAGAACAGCCATGGGAGTGAAAGGAATTGATCTAAGAGATGGAGATGAAGTCATTGGAATGGATTTGGTTTTAGAGGATTCCTATCTATTGGCAGTTAGTGAAAATGGATTTGGAAAAATGACTTCCTTAAATGAATATCGTACACAATCTAGAGGAGGAAAAGGAGTTACCACATACAATATCACCAAGAAAACAGGAGATTTAGTGGGAATTCGTATCGTACAAAAAGAAGATGAAATTATGCTTATGAACAACAATGGCATTGTCATTCGATTAGAAGTAAAGGGTATCTCAAAAATGGGCAGAAGTACCCAAGGGGTTACCCTAATGAGAACAGAAGAAGGAGAAAAAATCATCACAGCAGCCAAAGTATATGTCAGTGATGAAAATGAAGAAGAAGATCAATAAAATAGAGCCATAGATGTTTTCCTTTCGTTGCTCCATGAAATATCTATGGCTCCTTTCATTTCGCTTTCATGGTCAGCCAATTATATTTTCAATATCAAATATTCTTGAACTTCTCATAAACGATAAATTTGTCTATAGCCTAATTTTTAATTTATCATAAATATGTTTTTGTTATAATAAGAGTATAAAATGAAGAGTATAAAATGAGAAGAAAGGTAGGAAAGATTTATGATTAAAATAGCCCCCTCCATACTAAGTGCAGACTTTGCAAATTTAGAAAGAGATATGAAAGAATTATCGTCCCTCCATGTAGATATGATCCATTTAGACATGATGGATGGAAATTTTGTGCCCAATATCACCTTTGGACCAGATCAAATCAAGGATTTAAGAAAAACCACAGAGCTTGTATTGGATGCCCATATGATGATACAAGATCCTGATAGATTTATTCCTAAAATAGCCCAAGCAGGGGCCGATAGTATTACCATTCATCAGGAAGCCACAACCCATTTGCACCGCAGTATTCAATTGATTAAAGATCAAGGAATAAAGGCAGGGGTAGCATTAAATCCAGCCACACCTATAGATACCCTTAAGTATGTACTAGATGACATTGACATGATTTTATTAATGACGGTGAATCCTGGTTTTGGAGGACAAAAATTTATCCCTGCTATGTTAGAAAAAATAAAAGAAGCAAAGAAAATGATTGGTGATCGTCCTATTGATTTACAAGTAGATGGTGGAGTTAATGATGTAACGGCAAAACAATGTGTACAATCCGGAGCCAGTATCTTAGTGGCAGGTTCCTATGTATTTAAGGGAAACAAAGAAGAAAACATCGAAAAATTAAGAAAGGCAGTTTTATTATAGGGGTGGACCTAGGTCCACCCCTATAATATTGAAAATTTTCCGTAGAATTGATAATATGTTGACAATATAATAAAGGAATACTACAAAAAATAGAAATGAAGTTGCAATGTATCTGCTCATCCTAAATATGCAGTTAGTGATAGGTATTTTAAACAACTGGTTGATATTTTGCATCTTTCTGTTCTCTACAATGGATTGATTTGTACTATATGCCATCGTACTGGCTGTATCAGAGAACAATTTATGAAAGTAGCAAAATTCAAGTTTGTGCATAATTATTATATTTCCAATGTTATTTTAACCCTAAAAGAATATTTATAGAATATGCAATGATTTTGTAATAATTAAGGGTCAATTTGTTAAAGGCAGGAGAAATCCTCGTTTGTTGCGGAGGTTGCTTTTGGATAGGGGAGAGGGAAGATGACATAGGTTTTTTATTTGTATACACTAAGGATTAAATATTTAAATTAGCCCAAAAATCTTCCTTCTCAACAGCAAACAGGTAGGCACTACTGTTTTATCTCTAAAGCAAAAAATTGTTTTCATTCTGTGAAATAATTAATGGAACTTTTTTACGATATTTTTCCATAATTTCTTTATTCAAAGATGAGTCAGATATAACCATATCCACATCTTCTAAGGAACAAAAAGTAGAACTTGAATCTTTATCAAACTTACTACTATCAATTAAGGCGATTTTTGTTTTCACCCGTTGGATATTTTCTTTTTTGCTCTTAACTTCTGAGATATTAAATTCAGAAAAACCACTTTCTATAGAAAGACCAGAAGCAGAAAAGAAATACTTATCAATGTTAAATTGATCTAAAATAGGATCCTGAAATTCGTCATGGATAGTATTGGAATCAACTTTAACTATTCCTCTTATAACAATAACTGTTAAATTTGGATTTTGCTTTAAAACCATTGCCGTAGTTAAACCATTTGTAAGTACAGTGTTTTTTAATTTAGAAGTAGCTAAAAGGGATGCCAATTCAAAAGTAGTAGAACTTGAATCTAATAATAGTGTATCTTTTTCCCCAATTAAGGATATAGCATTACGACCAATTTCTTTTTTTAGAGATTTATTAAGAGTAGCCCTTTCTTTATAAATAATAAATTTTTCTTGATTTTCTTTTTTTTTCTTTTTATAAATGGCTCCGCCGTGGGTGCGTTCCAAATCTTTATAGATTGAGACAATTTCATCTAAATCATGTCGAATTGTTGGCGTAGAAACCCTAAATTCTTTTGCTAATTCTTTAACATAAACGGTTCCTTCACTATATATTTTTTTTTTAATCAGTTCTTTTCTTTCTTCAGCAAACATGTTATCACCTCTAACTAATTATCGACATTTATAATCTGTCACTTATTATAATCTATTATAGTTAAAAAAACAAAAAAAAGAAATAGAAAAGAAATATTGACTTTATTTTCCTCAAGAGATATAATTAAGTAAATTAAAAAAAGTAAAAGAAAACAATAGAAACAAAAAGAAAGGGGTTTTAAGATGTTAATTTCAGGAAAAGAAATGTTAGATGTTGCAAAAAAGAATCATTTTGCTGTACCTGCATTTAATGCTGGTAGTGGACAACTGTTAACTGCAGTAATGGAAGCATGTGAAGAGACAAAATCTCCTTTTATGATGGCTATTCATCCAGATGAGCTCGCATTTTTAAGGGATAGTTTTGTTAGTCAAGTTTTGTATGAATGCCAACACACAAAAGTGCCAATTGCTCTTCATTTAGATCATGGAGCAACACTAGAACAAGTCATTCATGCTATTCAATTAGGTTTTACATCCGTGATGATAGATAGTTCTCATTTACCATTTGAAGAAAATATATCTATTACAAAAAAAGTTGTTGAGATTGCTCATGCAGTTGGAGTTTCAGTTGAAGCTGAGCTAGGAACCATTGGTGATGCGGGAAATACAGTGGAAGGCGGTTCAAGGGAAATTATTTATACTGATCCCCAAAAAGCGAAAGAGTTTATCGAAAGAACAAAAATTGATTCTTTAGCAATTGCAATTGGGACAGCCCATGGGCTCTATCCTAAAGATATGAATCCTAAATTACGCTTGGATATTTTGGAGAAAATTACTAAGATCACAGATATTCCTTTAGTACTTCATGGTGGTTCAAATAATCCCGATGAAGAAATTGCAAAATCAGTTGAACTAGGTATTTCTAAAATTAATATTTCTTCTGATATCAAAATATCTTTTACCGATAAGTTAAGAGAAATTTTGAATAGCGGAAATCTACAAATCAGAGAGCCCAATATTATTTTTCCTGAATGTATTAAAGAGGCAAAGAAGACATCCCTAGAAAAGATAAAATTATTTAAATCTGATAATAAGATGAACTTATACTATTAATATAAAAATAGTCAGGAGGTGAGAATGATGGATATTTTAAATGAAGAGATTATGGCAGTCAATCTTCCAGGAACCACCAAAGAAGAAGCAATTGATATATTAGCTAATTTGCTGAAAGAAAAAGACTATATTAGAGATGTGACTTTATTTAAAAAAGATATCTATCATCGCGAATCCCTTGGGAAAACGGGAATAGGCAATTATATTGCCATTCCTCACGGTCAAAGTGAAAGCGTTTTAAAGAATGGAATTGCCATTGGAAAATTTAGTAGTGAAATTCCTTGGGAGACATTAGACGGCAAGGGAGTAAAAATAGTTTGCCTATTTTGTGTTCAGGCAGGAGACGGTAGAGGTAACGAACATTTAAAAATGTTGGCTACTTTAGCTGGAAAATTAGGTAATGAAGAGGTAGTGAACAATATTTTAAAAGCCCAAACAACAAAAGAATTAATGAAAGCTTTTTCTTAAATGAAAGGAGAGGAATTTATATGATTATTGTTGGAATTGCCGCCTGTACAGCAGGGATTGCACACACTTATATTGCTAAAGAAAAATTAATAACAGCAGCAGAGAAAGCAGGTCATAAGATTCATATGGAAACACAAGGAACAATTGGGGTACAGGATCCTATTCCTGAAGAATTGCTTGAACAAGCAGACGTTGCAATTATTGCAGCGGATGTAAAAGTGAGTGGGAAAGAACGATTCAAAAACGTCAGGACTATTGAAATTCCTACTGAAGTGGTTATTAAATCTCCAAATAAATTTATTAAAAAAGTAGAAGAAATTGTAGGAAAGGAGTAAGAGAATAATGGCTGAGCAAACATCTGAAAAGGTTTTCACAAATTTAAAGCAACATGCACTAACAGCGATTTCATATTTAATTCCAGTAGTTGTAAGTGGTGGATTTCTTTTAGCAATAGGTAGTCTTTTGGGTGGAGAAACAATTGAGAATATTAAGGACCCATTTAGTTTTTTTGATACGATGTATACCATGGGTGGATTAGTTTTAGGTATGCTTCCTGTAGTTATAGCTACAGGTATTGCATTTTCCATTGCTGATAAACCAGGTATTGCTCCAGGATTTCTGGTAGGTTTAATTGCAATTAATATGAATTCTGGCTTTATCGGTGGCTTTATTGGAGGTTATATCGCTGGTTATATTGCAAAATTCTTAAAGGATAAGATGAAAGTTCCTAGCTGGGCAGAAGGTCTTAAACCAATGTTGTTAATTCCATTTATTTCCTCATTAGCTGTGGGCATCATTATGTACTATATTTTGGGTACTCCTATTTCAATTCTTACCGATGCATTAAATAATTATTTACGAAGTCTAGATACCAATCAGAAGCTTTTATTTGGTACGATTATTGGGATTCTTTCTAGTATTGACTATGGTGGACCTATCAATAAAGTGGTGTTTGCATTCTTATTATCTCTTCAGTCAGAGGGAATTAATGAACCTATGGCGGTATTAATGCTTGCTTCAATGGTAACACCCTTTGGTATGACAATGGCATATTTTCTACAAAAAATATGCCATAAAAATATCTATGTACAAATGGAAGTAGAAACATTGAAGACAGCTTTTCCAATGGGTGTTTGTATGATTACAGAAGGTTGTTATCCTATTATTTTCAATGATTTATGGCGCTGTATTTTGGCCACAGGCATAGGTGGTGCCGTTGGTGGGGCAATGAGTATGGTCATGGGTGCAGGTTCACCAGTTCCTCATGGTGGGTTATTTGCTATGGTAACAATGACCAATCCTTTTGCCTGGTTAATCTCTTTATTGACAGGATCCTTAGCGACAGCAATTGTTTTGTTAATATTGAAAAAACCTGTGACTTTGGATGAGGTAAAAGAACTTACAGAAGAAGAGGAGAAAGATATAGATTTCAATGAATTAAAAATCAGATAAAGAATATTGGAGGGAAAGATATGTCAAATATTTCATCAGATTATAAAGAACGTGTGAAAGAGATATTTCGTAAATCACAAATTGTTTTAACTAAGGATGAGCTTGACAGCATAGATTATGCTGAATTTGGTTTAGATAATATTGAAGAAGAGGGATTAAATTTAATATTGTACGTAAATAACGATCGATATTGTGCAAAGGAAATGGCTCTTTTACCAAATCAAGCTTGTCCAGAGCACTGCCATCCTGATTTAGAAGATAGAGAAGGAAAGCAAGAAACCTTTAGATGTCGTTGGGGAGAAGTGTATTTGTATGTTGAAGTAGAAGAACCTCTTGATCCTACAAAGATAAGTGTTTCGATACCTGAAAAAAATAAGGAATATTATACAGCAAGTAGAGAAATTCATTTAAAAGCTGGGGAACAATATACAATAGTACCCCGTACAAAACATTGGTTTAAAGCAGGGAAAGATGGTGCTGTAGTTAGTGAGTTTTCTTCTCCAAGCTTTGACGCATTTGATTTATTTACCAATCCTAATGTAAAACGAGAAGTGAGAGACAGATAGATTGAAAATCATAGAAAACACCTTACTAAAGGCTTTGTCCAAGGGTGTAGATAATAAAAAATGGAACAAAAATAGCTACGATTTATCATAGGTAAAATATCATCGGGCAGTTTAGGGAAAACATCCTTAAGCTGCTTTTAAAACAGTTAAATTTAGAGCAGTCAATATTCTGTTTTTAAAATAAGGAGGTGGAGGTATGGAATATCTTATAGGGATAGATTTGGGAACCAGTGGTGTAAAGGCAATAATAGTTGATAGTGAAGGCCAGGTAATCCTTTCAAAAATAGAATCCTATGATATAAATATGGTAAAAAAAGGTTGGATGGAGCAGGAACCAGAAGAGTGGTGGAATGGAACAAAAAAAGTGGTAGGAGAAGTTGTAAAGGAATGTGGAATAAATAAGGAGAAAATTAAAGCAATAAGCTTTTCAGGACAAATGCATAGTTCAGTTTTCTTAGATGGAGACAATAAAGTATTAAGACCAGCTATATTATGGAATGATATTAGGACTTTCAAACAATGTGAGGAAATATATAATATGGTAGGAGGATTTGAACAATTATTAAATCATGTTTCTAATCCAGCTTTAGAAGGTTTTACTGCTCCTAAGGTGTTATGGTTAAAGGAAAATGAAAAAGAAAATTATGAGAAACTTCAATACATACTATTGCCTAAAGATTATATTAGATATAAGTTTACAGGGGATATTAGTACGGAAGTGTCCGATGCAGCGGGGACATTATTATATGATGTAAAAAATAGAAGGTGGAATAAAGAGTTAATTAATAAGCTAAATTTAAAAGACAATATTTTTCCAAAAGTAGTGAAATCTACTGATATTGTCGGTAGTATAAAAAAAGAGATGGCTAGTGAACTAGGGTTAAGTGAAAGAACTTTGATTGTAGCAGGTGGTGCAGATAATGCATGTGCAGCCATAGGCAGTGGAATAGTAGAGAATTCTAAAGCTGTACTCAGTATAGGAACATCTGGTACTATAATAGCCTATACAGACAAGAATAATATAGAGACAAAAGGTAATTTGCATTTTTTTAATCATGCCTGTGATAATTCTTGGTATCTTATGACTGTAATGTTATCTGCTGGAATGTCTTTAAAATGGTTTAAAAATAATATATTAAAAACGGATAAAACCTATGAAGAATTAACTGATATGGCATCAAAGGCATTGCCTGGTAGTGATGGAGTTATCTTTCTTCCCTATCTTTTTGGAGAGAGAAGTCCCCATCCTGATCCAAATGCTAAATCAATGTTCTATGGACTTTCATCAAATACAACCCAAGAAGATTTAATAAGAAGTGTTTTAGAAGGGGTATCTTTAGGATTTAAAGATTGTCTCCTTAAAATAGAAAAGAGTATTGATATAAAAGAAATTAGACTAACTGGTGGGGGAGCTCATGACCAATTATGGACAAGCATAATGGCCGATGTACTAGATAGAGAAATAAGTTTGATAAATATACAAGAAAGGCCTGCTTTTGGAGCAGCCATAATTGCTGGAGTAGGTTCGGGAGTTTTTGAGGATTTTAAATCCATTTTAGATAGAACAGTAAAAGTAACAAAAACAGTAAAACCCAATAAAGAAAATGCTAAGTTATATGATAAATATTATAAGGTATATACTTTATTATATGAGGAATTAAAGGAATGTAATAGATTATTAGGTTAGCAATGAAAGATAAGGCAATCTAAAATACCAGCTATTTTCATTTTTAAAATGGGAAAAATTTTATTCTTTACACCACTTTACAAGGAATCTAAGTAGCTGATTGTTTATCCAAGAAGTTATTAATAACTTCTTGGATATGTGAATAAATTTTGTCACTTCCGAGGGTCGAGATGAAACTATCAAATATTAATTCTTTTGATAATTGATTTTCTATCAACCTTTTTATTAGTTGCGGACTATCAAATAGTCAATACTCCTGCCTTCTTTTTGCAAGGCTCTAATCATCCTTCGCTCATATGCACTTAAGTGTTTAAAAGTCCGTTTGCTTGTGTTAGAATTAGATTTATCCATAATAAGCACCTCATTGTAAAATTTTTTGAACAAAAACATTATACATGATTTTCTCACTATGGTTTTATTTTTTATCTATTGCATTTGATTATACAATGAACCCCACTAAATTTTCAAAAAAGAGGAAACAAAAAAATTATTGACAAGAAGGAATCTTGCTAGTATAATAGAGAATGTCGCCGCAAGGAGACAAAGAATTGATCTTTGAAAATAGAACAGTGTAAGGAAAAAAGGCAACCTTAATTC
>USMD01000050.1 GCA_900555725.1 uncultured Garciella sp.
AGACTCCTGTTGAATTAGGATTTGATCAAATAGAAAAAATGTAATTGTAATAAGGAGGTGCTTATAAATGGCAAAAAAAGTTGTTGGATTCATAAAATTACAAATCCCAGCTGGGAAAGCAACACCGGCTCCACCAGTAGGTCCTGCTCTAGGACAACATGGTGTAAATATTATGGGTTTCTGTAAAGAGTTTAATGAAAAAACTGCTAATCAAGCAGGTATGATCATTCCTGTTGTTATTACAGTATATGCAGACAGATCTTTTACATTCATTACAAAAACACCACCTGCCGCTGTGCTATTAAAGAAAGCTGCTGGTATTGAAAAAGCTTCAGGAGTGCCCAATAGAGAAAAAGTAGCAAAGGTAACGCAAGAGCAAATAAGAGAAATTGCAGAATTAAAGATGAAAGATTTAAATGCAGCGACTATTGAAGCTGCTATAAGTATGATAGCTGGTACAGCTAGAAGCATGGGTATCACCGTAGAATAATGGTGAGATCAGTGGGAGGACAAACCGTTAATACCACAAAGGAGGCGTAAAAATGAAAAGAGGTAAAAAATATCTAGAAAGCATAAAGCAAATAGATCGTCAAAGTCTATATGATCTATCAGAAGCAGTTGAACTTGTTCAAAAAACTGCTACTGCTAACTTTGATGAAACTGTTGAAGCTCACATTCGATTGGGAGTTGACTCAAGACATGCAGACCAACAGGTCCGTGGTGCAATTGTGCTTCCTCATGGAACCGGTAAAAAAGTAAAGGTACTGGTTTTTGCAAAGGGAGATAAAATTGCAGAGGCACAAGCTGTTGGAGCAGATTATGTTGGTGGACAAGAATATATTGAAAAGATTCAGAACGAAAACTGGTTTGATTTTGATGTTGTTGTTGCTACACCAGATATGATGGGTGTTGTAGGTAGATTAGGTCGTATCCTTGGACCAAAGGGCTTAATGCCTAATCCAAAATCAGGTACTGTAACCTTTGATGTAGAAAAAGCTGTAAAAGATATTAAAGCAGGTAAGGTAGAATACAGATTGGATAAAACAAATATTATCCATGTTCCAGTTGGGAAAATATCCTTTGGAACACAAAATCTGCAAGAAAATCTTTCAACCTTGTTGGACGCTATTATCAAAGCAAAACCACCTGCTGCAAAGGGTCAGTACTTAAGAAGTGTAGTAATTTCAAGTACAATGGGACCAGGAATTAAAATTAATCCTGTTAAATTATAAATAGTATAGCAATTCGTAATTTGAAACTACTATCAAAATCTTCGATAGAAAATACGGGTTTTAGATAATATTAACTTTAATGTTTATGTAAAATGTATGTGTATTTTGTGTATAAATTCTATATTACGAATTGTAGGAAATAGTATTTATATATTGACAATAAAACATCGATATGATATAGTATGAGTGTTTGAAATAAAAATCATTCTTGAACCGTAGACAGTAGGAGCCAAAAGCTTAATTTCCTACCGAGGGGATGGGTCTAATAGTATGATGATAGAGCCTTTCTTCGATTTTGTCTACGAAGGAGGGCTTTTTATATGAAAAAGTCCCCGATAAACTATAGTAAATGGTGAGGAGGTGGAGCAGCCAATGCCAAAATTGGAAGAAAAGCAAAAGATTGTAGAAGAAATTAAAGAAAAGTTTCAAGAAGCACAATCAGCAGTATTAGTTGACTATCGAGGCTTAAATGTAGAAGAAATCACTGAGCTTCGCTCAAAGCTTCGAGAAAAAGGCGTTGACTACAAGGTTTATAAAAATACAATGATGAGATTTGCTGCAAAGGAAACGGGCTTTGAAGGATTATTAGAATATCTAGTGGGACCAACAGCAGTTGCTTTTGGTATGGAAGATCCAGTAGAGGCAGCAAAAATCATTAATAACTTTGTAAAAGAACATGACGATCTAGAAATCAAAGCAGGTATGGTAGATGGTAAGGTAATTGATGTCAAGGAAATAAAAAATTTGGCAGAATTACCACCAAAGGAAATGCTTATTGCAAAGGTCCTTGGAGGACTCAATGCACCTATCTTTGGATTTGCAAATGTACTACAAGGTACTATGCGTGGTTTAGTATATGCCTTAAATGGTGTAAAAGAACAAAAAGAAGCACAAGCTTAAAAAATTAAGATGAAAAATATTAAAAAGTATACGGAGGGATTTTTGAAATGGCAAGTGAAAAAGTAACTCAATTAATTGAGGAAGTAAAAAATATGACTGTACTAGAATTATCTGAATTAGTATCTGCACTAGAAGAAGAATTTGGAGTAAGTGCTGCAGCTCCTATGTCAGTAGCAGCTGCCCCAGCAGCAGGTGGAGCAGCAGAAGCTGCTGAAGAAAAAACAGAATTTGATGTAGTATTAACTGCAATTGGAGATCAAAAAATTAAAGTAATCAAAGTTGTAAGAGAAGTAACTGGTTTAGGATTAAAAGAAGCAAAAGAATTAGTTGACAATGCTCCAAAGCCAATTAAAGAAGGTATTAGCAAAGAAGATGCTGAAAGCTTAAAAGCTAAAATCGAAGAAGTTGGCGGTTCTGTAGAAATTAAGTAAAAAATTTCATAAAGCAAAAGGAAGGTACTCTTAAGAGTTCCTTTCTTTTTTCATAAAAATATAGAATTTATTTATAAAAATATTTTTATAATATTGACATCATTGACAAGTTATGTTAATATTATAAATTGCATTGATAGGATTACTTTTACCTATTTTTGTATAGCTTTTAATATAGTTGGTGATAATACAATAGGTAAGTTATTTTTTGTGGGAATGAAAACCAAAAGTTACACAAAATACATAAAGGTGCAGCTTTTGGCTATTTTACTTTATAAGTGAGGGGTGAGTGCGGATGGTGCATCCTGTCCAAGTTGGAAGAAGAACTAGGATGAGCTATTCAAGAATTAATGAAGTTTTGGATATGCCGAACCTAATTGAAGTACAAAAAAACTCTTATCAGTGGTTTTTGGATGAAGGACTAAAGGAGGTCTTTGAAGACATATCGCCTATTCAAGATTATACAGGAAACTTAATTTTGGAATTTCTCGATTATAGGTTGGATGATGAATCAAAATACTCCATAGAGGAAAGTAAAGAAAGAGATGCGACTTATGCAGTTCCCTTAAAAGTTAAGGTTCGTTTAATCAACAAAGAAACCGGAGAAGTAAAGGAACAGGATGTCTTTATGGGAGATTTTCCATTAATGACAGATACAGGGACCTTTATTATCAATGGAGCAGAACGGGTAATCGTCAGCCAATTAGTTCGATCCCCAGGAGCATATTATTCAGAAACAATTGATAAGACAGGGAAAAGATTGTATGCAGGTCAGGTGATCCCAAATAGGGGTGCTTGGCTAGAATATGAGACAGATTCTAATGATATTATGTATATTCGCATAGATAGAACAAGAAAACTTCCTATTACAGTATTTATACGTGCAATGGGTTATGGTACAGATCAAGAAATTATAGAATTATTTGGAGAGGATCCAAAGCTATTAAGTACCATTGAAAAAGACACGGCAAAGACCCATGAAGAAGGCTTATTAGAAGTGTATAAAAGGTTGAGACCGGGTGAACCCCCTACAGTTGATAGTGCCCAATCACTTTTAAACTCCATGTTTTTTGATCCTAAACGATATGATTTAGCAAAGGTAGGAAGACATAAACTAAACAAAAAGCTTGCATTGGCCAATAGAATTACTGATCAAATAGCGGCTGAGAATATTATCCACCCTAAAACAGGAGAAGTTATTATAGAAAAGGATGAAAAGATTAGTAGAGAAAAGGCTTGGAAAGTACAAAATTCAGGGATCAATCGAGTAAAAGTAAAATACGAAGATAAAGAAGTAAATGTATTAGGAAATGGATTTGTAGATTTGTATGCACAGAATTTACCTTATTATTTAGAAGATCTAAGCATAAAAGAAATGGTAAATTATCAAGTATTACAGGATATACTATCTACTTATCAAACAGAAGAAGAAATAAAAGAAGCCATCAAAAGCCGTACAGATGAACTTATTCCAAAACATATTATTATCTCTGATATGATGGCGTCTATAAATTATAATATAGGTTTAAGTTATGATATTGGAGAAATTGATGACATTGATCATTTAGGGAATAGAAGAATCCGAGCAGTAGGAGAGCTTCTACAAAATCAATTTAGAATAGGGCTTTCTCGAATGGAAAGAGTAGTAAGAGAGAGGATGACCATTCAAGATATTGAAGCTATTACACCCCAGGCTCTGATTAATATCAGACCAGTAGTTGCTTCTATAAAAGAATTTTTTGGTAGTTCTCAATTATCTCAATTTATGGATCAAAATAATCCCCTAGCAGAATTAACCCATAAAAGAAGATTATCTGCCTTAGGGCCAGGAGGACTAAGTAGAGATAGGGCAGGTTTCGAAGTCCGGGACGTACATAACTCCCACTATGGAAGAATGTGTCCTATTGAAACTCCTGAAGGACCAAATATTGGTTTGATTGGTACTTTAAGTACCTATGCAAGGATTAATGAATATGGCTTTATAGAAGCACCTTTCCGAAAGGTAGATAAAGAAAGAGAAGTTGTTACCGATGAAGTGACCTATTTAACTGCTGATGAAGAAGGACACTATACCATTGCCCAGGCTAATGAACCATTGGATGAAGAGGGACATTTTATCGATAAAAAGATTCAAGTTCGAACGGGCAGTAAGAGAGATGTTAGTATTGCACCTTCTAGTCGAATAGACTTTATGGATATTTCTCCAAAACAAATTGTTTCGGTAGCTACAGCGATGATTCCTTTCTTGGAAAATGATGATGCCAATAGAGCACTAATGGGCGCCAACATGCAGCGTCAGGCTGTTCCCCTATTAAAACCCCAAGCTCCTTATGTTGGTACAGGAATAGAGCATAAAGCAGCAGTAGATTCAGGAGTATGTATTGTGGCAAAATCTGATGGAGTAGTTGATGAGGTCACAGCCAATAAGATTGTTTTAAAAACTGAAACTGGACAAAAAGAGAGATATACCCTGTTGAAGTTCAAACGCTCTAATCATGGAACCTGTATTAATCAGCGTCCCATTGTAAAAAAAGGAGAAATAATAAAAAAAGGTGAAGTGTTGGCAGATGGTCCTGCCACAGAACAAGGGGAAATTGCCTTAGGTCGAAATGTTCTAATAGGGTTTATGTCTTGGGAAGGTTATAACTATGAGGATGCTATTTTAATTAGTGAAAAGCTAGTAAGGGAAGATGTACTCACATCCATTCATATTGAAGAATATGAATCAGAAGCTAGGGATACGAAATTAGGGCCAGAAGAAATTACCAGGGATATTCCAAATGTTGGAGAAGAAGCACTAAAGAATCTAGATGAAAGAGGGATTATACGAATTGGTGCAGAAGTTGGTCCAAATGATATCCTTGTAGGAAAGGTAACGCCAAAGGGAGAAACAGAACTAACTGCTGAAGAAAGATTATTAAGGGCTATTTTTGGTGAAAAGGCAAGGGAAGTTCGAGATACCTCATTACGAGTTCCCCATGGAGAAGGCGGCATGATTGTAGATGTAAAAGTCTTTACTCGGGAAAACGGGGATGAATTGCCTCCAGGAGTGAACGAATTGGTTCGAGTTTATATTGCTCAAAAAAGGAAGATCTCAGTAGGAGATAAGATGGCTGGACGCCATGGAAATAAAGGGGTTATTTCTAGAATTCTACCTGAAGAGGATATGCCGTTTTTACCTGATGGGACGCCTCTAGAAATTGTATTAAATCCATTGGGAGTTCCTTCCCGTATGAATATTGGTCAGGTATTGGAAGTTCACTTAGGATTAGCCGCCAAGGCATTAGATTGGCATATTGCCACTCCAGTATTTGATGGGGCTAATGAAGAGGATATTTTTGATACTTTGGAAAAGGCTGGACTTCCTAGGGATGGAAAGATACAACTTTATGATGGAAGAACAGGAGAACCTTTTGATCATAAAGTAACAGTAGGATATATGTATATGTTAAAACTCCACCATTTAGTAGATGATAAGATTCACGCTCGTTCCACAGGACCATACTCCTTAGTTACTCAACAGCCACTAGGAGGTAAGGCGCAATTTGGAGGACAACGTTTTGGAGAAATGGAAGTTTGGGCATTAGAAGCCTATGGTGCTGCCCATACTCTACAGGAGATCCTTACTGTGAAGTCAGATGACGTAGTGGGTCGCGTAAAAACCTATGAAGCTATTGTAAAGGGCGAAAATATTTCAGAACCAGGAATACCAGAATCTTTCAAAGTATTAATTAAAGAGTTGCAAAGTCTGGCCTTAGATGTAAATCTATTATCTGGAGAAGAAGAAGTAGAGCTAAAAAAAGAGGATGATGAGGACGAAATAATAGATCATCTTGATGTAAATATAGAAGGAAATGAGGAATCCACAGATCAGTCTGATGAGTATGCGGAGGAAGAAACGGATAATGAGGAAGAAGAAACGGATAATGAGGAAGAAGAGGAATTTGATATTGATAATGTTCTGGAAGATATATCAGATTTAGATGAAGATATTGATTTAGATCTGGATATAGATAGTGATTCAGATGAAGACTTTAAGGATGATGAATTTTAATAATCGTTCATTGTAAATTAGAATCACTACTAGGATTTTATTCGATGCAGTTTTAAAAATTCTATCAATTAAAGTGTTAGATATTAGATGAGGAAATTACACAAATAAGATTTTTCTTAAAAATAAATTTGTGCTACACCATATACGTTGTATATGACTATCCTATTAGATTTTAGATATAGATTGTTTTGTTTGAGAAATTAATTATGCAATTTCCTCAGATAAAAAATAAAATTTGAAACAAAGAAGGGAGAGAAACTCCTTGCAAGATCTGAATAATTTTGAATCTATTCGTATAGGGTTGGCTTCACCGGAGAAAATTAGGGAATGGTCAAGAGGAGAAGTGAAAAAGCCAGAAACCATAAACTATCGCACCTTGAAACCAGAAAAGGAAGGTCTATTCTGTGAAAAAATATTTGGCCCTACCAAGGATTGGGAATGCCATTGCGGAAAATATAAAAGGGTTCGTTATAAGGGAATTGTATGTGATCGCTGTGGTGTAGAAGTAACCCGTTCAAAGGTGAGAAGAGAGAGAATGGGTCATATTGAATTAGCAGCACCAGTATCTCATATATGGTATTTCAAAGGGATTCCTAGTAGAATGGGGCTATTGTTGGACATATCTCCAAGATCTCTAGAAAAAGTATTGTATTTTGCATCCTATATTGTAGTTGACCCTGGAGATACTTCCCTATCTTATAAACAACTTTTAAGTGAAAGGGAGTATAGGGAACATAGAGATCAATATGGAAATGCATTTCGAGCAGGAATGGGTGCAGAAGCAGTAAAGGAATTATTGCAAAATATTGATTTAGATGCACTTGCTAAAGAGTTAAAAGCGGACTTAAAGGGAAGTACTGGACAAAAAAGAGTAAGAACCGTGAGAAGATTAGAGGCGATAGAGGCCTTTAGGAAATCTGGAAACAAGCCTGAGTGGATGATACTGGATGTAGTTCCAGTTATTCCTCCAGAACTTCGTCCTATGGTTCAATTGGACGGTGGGCGATTTGCGACATCAGATCTAAATGATTTATATAGAAGAGTAATTAATAGAAATAATCGTCTCAAAAGATTATTGGATTTAGAGGCGCCGGATATTATTGTAAGAAATGAAAAGAGAATGCTACAAGAGGCGGTGGATGCCTTAATTGATAATGGGCGCCGAGGAAGACCAGTAACAGGGCCAGGTAATAGACCATTAAAATCCCTAAGTGATATGTTAAAGGGAAAACAAGGACGTTTTCGTCAAAATTTATTAGGAAAACGGGTGGACTATTCTGGACGTTCTGTTATTGTAGTTGGACCAGAGCTAAGAATGTATCAATGTGGTCTCCCAAAGGAAATGGCAATAGAGCTATTTAAGCCCTTTGTAATGAAGGAATTGGTAAAGAAAAACTATGCTCATAATATTAAAAGTGCTAAACGAATGGTGGAACGTTTAAAACCAGAGATATGGGATGTATTAGAGGAAGTAATTAAGCAACATCCAGTACTTTTAAATCGTGCACCTACTTTGCATAGGTTAGGAATTCAGGCCTTTGAACCGGTATTAGTAGAAGGTAGGGCTATCAAATTACATCCATTGGCCTGTACTGCATATAATGCTGACTTTGATGGGGATCAGATGGCGGTTCACGTACCTTTATCTATGGAAGCCCAAGCAGAAGCTAGATTTTTAATGTTAGCTGCCAATAATATTTTAAAGCCTCAAGATGGGAAACCTGTGGTAGTTCCTACCCAAGATATGGTTTTAGGCTCTTATTACCTAACCATTGAAGTGCAAGGGGAAAAGGGTGAAGGAAAAGTCTTTACCGATTATAATGAAATGCTTATGGTTTATCAAAACGGTATAGTAGGACTTCATGCAAGGGTAAAAGTAAGATTGACCAAAGAAATCAATGGGCAAAAGAGAAGTCAGCTAGTAGAAAGTACAGTTGGTAGGTTTATTTTTAATGAAATTATTCCTCAAGATTTGGGATTTGTAGATAGAAGCATTCCCGGAAATGAATTTATCTTAGAAGTAGATACTGTAGTAGATAAAAAAATACTTTCGAAAATTGTAGATAGGTCGTATAGAAGATACGGTTCAGCAGATACTTCTGTATTATTAGATAAAATTAAAAGTTTAGGATATAAATTTTCTACGAAGGGGGCAATTACAGTAGGGGTAAGTGACATGGTTGTTCCCGAAGAAAAGAAAGAGATTTTGTCAAATGCAGACCAAGAAGTAGATAAAATACAAAAAATATACCGTAGAGGCCTTATCTCAGATGAAGAGAGATATGAAAAAGTCATTAGTACTTGGACAAAGGCAACAGACGATGTTACCAGTGCCCTAATGGATAACCTAGATCCACTAAATCCAATTAATATGATGGCTGCCTCTGGAGCTAGAGGTAGTAAGAATCAGATTCGACAATTGGCAGGTATGAGGGGACTTATGGCAAATCCATCCGGTAAAATTATTGAGTTGCCTATTCGTGCTAATTTTCGAGAAGGATTAAATGTATTGGAATTCTTTGTTTCCACTCATGGAGCTAGAAAAGGGCTTGCAGATACCGCCATAAGAACAGCAGACTCTGGTTATTTAACGAGAAGATTGGTAGATGTTAGTCAAGATGTAATTATCCGAGAGGAAGATTGTGGCACTGTCCAAGGGTATAAGGTTACAGATATCAAAAGTGGTAGTGAAACCATTGAGAGCCTCTTTGATCGTATAGAGGGAAGATATGCTTTTGAAGATGTAAAGCATCCAGAGACCGGGGAAGTTCTTGTAGAAAAAAATCAATTAATTACCTATGATATCGCTGAAAAAATTGTATTAGCAGGGATTAAATCGGTTATGATTCGAACTATTTTTAATTGTCAGTCAAAACATGGAGTTTGTGCTAAATGTTATGGACTGGATCTGGCAACTAGTCAAAAAGTGCAAATAGGAGAATCCGTAGGGATTATTGCAGCTCAGGCCATAGGAGAACCAGGAACCCAGTTGACTATGCGTACTTTCCACACTGGTGGAGTTGCTGGAGGAGATATTACTCAAGGTTTGCCAAGGGTAGAAGAATTATTTGAAGCCCGTAAACCAAAAGGATTGGCCATTATTTCGGAAATTGCTGGTACAGTACAGATGAAAGAAACCAAGAAGAAAAGAGAAGTAGTGATAAGTGGAGAAGATGGAGAAACCAAAAGCTATTTAATTCCCTACGGTTCTAGACTAAAGGTATATGAAGGGGATGTAATAGAAGCAGGGGATGAAATCACAGAGGGCTCCATTAACCCCCATGATATATTAAATATTAAAGGAGTACACGGAGTACAACAATATATTTTAAAAGAAGTACAAATGGTATATCGTCTTCAAGGGGTAGATATTAGTGATAAACATATTGAAGTCATTGTAAGACAAATGTTAGGAAAAGTAAAAATCGAAGAACCTGGAGATACTGATTTGCTTCCGGGCAGCTTAGTAGATATTTTCATTCTTGAGGAAGAGAATCAAAAGGTAGAAGAAATAGGTGGAGAGCCGGCTACTGCCCAAAGAGTCTTACTAGGTATTACCAAAGCATCCCTTGCCACCGAGTCCTTCTTGTCAGCAGCTTCTTTCCAAGAAACGACGAGGGTATTGACTGATGCAGCTATTAAAGGAAAAGTAGATCCATTAATTGGATTAAAAGAAAATGTAATTATTGGAAAGTTAATTCCTGCAGGGACAGGAATGCCTCAATATCGAAATCTCAAGCTGTCAGGGACTCAAGAAGAAGTAGTGGAAAATGAATCAGAAAGCATAGTAGATGAGAAAGTCACGGATGAAACTAAAAGAGAGAGCAACGTAACAATTAAAGGTTGACAGTAAGAGGGCTAGGTGCTAAAATTATCAAGGTAGTTAAATATTACAAGCGTATATTTTTAAGGTTTTCTTCATAAAGGAGTAAAGGAGGAAAAGGCATAATGCTAAATAAAATCAGCCATTCTAAAAACAGAGTTGTGGGGATGAAACAAACCCGCAAAGCGATTAAAGAAGATAGGGCAAAAGTGGTATTTTTAGCTGAAGATGCGGATTTACACCTATTGGAGGAAATCAAAGAATTATGTGAAAAAAATCATTTAGAGATTTTCTATGTAAAAACTATGAAAAAGTTAGGAGAAGCTTGTAACATTGATGTAAAAGCTGTTTGTGCTGCTTTGTTGTTTGATGATTAAATCAAGATAAGTATGTTTAAGAGAATAAGCTTGCACCTTACCCACTATCAGTGGGTGGGCAAGTTTTTCTATAGATAAATAAAAATTGATAAGGAGGTGCAAGGATGCCAACCATTAACCAATTGGTAAGAAAAGGTAGAAAAGAGCTTGAAGGAAAATCTGATTCTCCAGCATTAAAGGGAAGCCCACAAAAAAGAGGGGTTTGTACTTCTGTAAAAACAAGTACTCCTAAAAAGCCAAACTCTGCTCTACGAAAAGTTGCAAGGGTAAGATTAACCAATGGTATTGAAGTTACTTCTTATATTCCAGGAATTGGTCACAACCTACAAGAGCATAGTGTTGTACTGATCCGTGGGGGAAGAGTAAAAGACTTACCAGGGGTGCGTTACCATATTGTACGTGGTACTTTAGATACAGCTGGTGTAGAAAATAGAATGCAAGCTCGTTCAAAGTATGGTACAAAAAAACCAAAAAAATAGTGCTATAACTATGTATGAAATGTAGTATCATGGATACATTTATACGTGATAATATATAGGAAAAGCACAACGATGGAATTCTCCGTCGAGTACCGATGAATAATTTCATTTATTGAGGAGGGAAGCGAAGTGCCAAGAAAAGGACCTGTGCCTAAAAGGGAAGTATTACCAGATCCAATTTATGATAGTGTTTTAGTTACAAAACTTATTAATAATATTATGCTCGATGGTAAAAGAGGAGTAGCTCAAAAAATCGTCTATGGAGCCTTTAATATTATAGCTGAAAAAACAGGAAGAGATGCTTTGGAAGTTTTTGAAGAAGCATTAAACAATGTTATGCCCGTACTAGAAGTAAAGGCAAGACGTGTAGGAGGAGCTACTTATCAGGTACCTATGGAAGTAAACCCTGATAGAAGGCAAGCATTAGGTTTAAGATGGCTCACCAATTACTCTAGACAAAGAGGAGAGAGAACAATGGTGGAGCGTCTAGCAAATGAAATACTAGAGGCAATTAATAACACCGGTGGTGCTGTAAAGAAAAAAGAAGATATGCATAGAATGGCTGAAGCAAATAAAGCTTTTGCTCATTATAGATGGTAAAAGACGAAGTATTTTTGTAGCAGAAAGGAGGAAAAAATTCTATGCCTAGAAAATTTTCCCTAGAAAAGACAAGAAATATAGGAATTATGGCCCATATCGATGCTGGTAAGACTACAGCTACTGAACGTATTCTTTATTATACAGGCCGTATTCATAAGATTGGGGAAACTCATGAGGGCGCTGCGACAATGGACTGGATGGAGCAGGAGCAAGAAAGAGGGATCACCATTACTTCAGCAGCAACAACTGCTCAATGGAAAGACCATAGAATCAATATTATTGATACGCCAGGTCACGTGGATTTTACTGTGGAAGTAGAGCGTTCTTTACGAGTATTGGACGGTTCCGTTGCTATACTGGATGCTCAATCTGGAGTAGAGCCTCAAACAGAAACCGTTTGGCGTCAAGCAACTACTTATGAGGTACCCCGTATTGTTTTTGTAAATAAAATGGATAAAATGGGTGCGAACTTTTTGTACTCTGTAGATACCCTTCATGATAGATTACATGCAAATGCTCATCCAATTCAATTACCAATTGGTGCTGAAGATGACTTTACTGGTATCATTGATTTGGTTAAAATGAAAGCTTATTTCTATGAAGATGATCTTGGAACTCGTATGGATGAGGAAGATATTCCAGCTGAATATCAAGAGCAAGCAGAGAAATATCGAACAAGATTACTAGAAGCTATAGCAGAAACCGATGAAGACTTTATGATGAAGTATCTTGAAGGCGAAGAAATTTCTGAGGAAGAATTAAAAGCCGCTATTCGAAAGGCAACAGTAAATGTTGAATTTTTCCCAGTACTTTGTGGTTCTGCTTTTAAAAATAAAGGAATTCAGTTGCTATTGGATGCTGTAATTGATTATCTTCCATCTCCAGTAGATGTTGCTGCCATAAAAGGAATTAATCCAGATACGGAGGAAGAGGATGAACGTCATCCAAGCGATGAAGAACCATTCTCTGCTTTGGCTTTCAAGGTAGCGACTGACCCCTATGTAGGTCGTTTGACCTTCTTCCGTATGTATTCTGGTGTTTTACAATCCGGTTCCTATGTTCTAAATAGTACAAAGGGTAAGCGGGAGCGTATTGGACGTATCTTACAGATGCATGCAAATCATAGGGAAGAAATCACCGAAGTATATGCTGGAGATATTGCAGCGGCAATAGGTCTAAAGGATACAACAACTGGAAATACTCTTTGCGATGAAAATCATAAAATCATCTTAGAATCCATGGAGTTTCCAGAACCAGTTATTCACATTGCTATTGAACCTAAAACAAAAGCTGGACAAGAAAAAATGGGAATTGCTTTACAAAAATTAGCAGAAGAGGATCCAACCTTTAGAACACATACCGATGAAGAAACTGGGCAAACCATTATCTCTGGTATGGGTGAACTTCACCTAGATATTATTGTAGATCGTTTATTAAGAGAATTTAAAGTAGAAGCCAATATAGGGAAACCACAGGTTGCTTATAAAGAAACTATTAAAAAGAGTGCAAAAGCTGAGGTAAAATATGCTCGACAATCCGGTGGACGTGGACAATATGGACATGTACTTATCGAATTAGAGCCCCAAGAACCAGGAAAAGGCTATGAATTTGTAAATAAAATCACTGGAGGAGTTATTCCTAAAGAATATATTGAACCAGTAAACCAAGGAATTCAAGAAGCTATGCAAAATGGTATTGTTGCAGGATATCCTGTATTGGATGTAAAAGTTACTCTTTATGATGGTTCTTATCACGAAGTGGATTCTTCAGAAATGGCATTTAAGATCGCCGGTTCTATGGCCTTCAAAGATGGTATGAAAAAAGCAGAACCCGTATTATTAGAGCCTATGTTTAAGATAGAAGTAGTTGTGCCTGAAGAATATATGGGTGATGTTATGGGCGATATTAATTCTCGACGTGGAAGAATAGAAGGTATGGAACCTAGATCAGGAGCTCAAGTAATTAGAGGATATGTTCCATTATCCGAAATGTTTGGATATGCAACAGATCTTCGTTCTAAGACCCAAGGTAGAGGGGTTTATACAATGCAATTTGATCATTATGAAGAAGTACCTAAAAGTATTGCACAAGATATTATAGATGGTAAAGGGAAGTAAAATTTTAGCAACCTATTTTTATAGGTTGCTACATATGAAATATAATTTTAAGGAGGAAAATAGAAATGGCAAAGCAAAAATTTGAAAGAACAAAACCCCATATAA
>USMD01000051.1 GCA_900555725.1 uncultured Garciella sp.
TCTAAGAATAAAAAAGTATTCGTGAGTTTTTGTCCAAAATTAAGGGGTCAATCCGTTGATTGTGGCACCCCATAATCAGCAGAGTGCAAAACTCTCGCAGGTAGAACAAGATAGCCACCGTCCCCTGCATTTGAAAAATCTCTTTCAATAACCTCTTTCACATCATCAAGATTTGTCAGACCTTTTACATTTTCCGCTACAAACATTAATGGTTTTGTTAGAGTCACTACTTCTCTCATCCACATATACAGTTGCCCACGATTTTCAATTGATGGTTCATCAACTTCTAGTTTTTCTCCGTTATGACTCTTATGTGAATTGAACCCTAAGCGCTTACCGGCAATAGAAAAATCCTGGCAAGGGAATCCACCAGTAACAATATCTATGTTATCAGGAAAAACTTTCTCTCCTTCTTTTGCCCGTTTAACCAAATCAACTATGCTTTCAAGATGATAAATATCATCAGGATTCTTATATTTTCGTTTAAAGTAAGATACCCATGCAGCTTTTGCATCTGGGCGTATATCATTAGCAAACACAGTTTCAAAGCCTGTGTCTACTACTCTTACCCATTCTCCAAAGTCTTCTGAAATCCAATTAGGATGAATATCAGTATTAATGGAGCGTTTTAAACAAGTGAATCCACCCTCAAACCCAATGTCCATCCCACCGCATCCACTAAATAAAGATAACACTTTTATTTTTTTACTTCCTTTACTGCTTCTACTAGTATTACTAATAGTTTCTATGGTACTTTCTTTATTATCACCTTTATTATTAACATAATCAAACAGGGACAATTGATCCATATTTGCTCCTCCATGTATTAACATTATTTTTCTATTTCAACGATGTCTTCTATATTACAATCAAGTGCGTAACATATTCGCTCAAGCACTTCAAGAGACACATACTGGTTTTTATTCATCTTAGAAATTGTACTTGCTGCAATACCAGTTTTCTCTCTTAGCTCCGACTTTGACATATCGTTATCTATAAGAAGTTTCCAAAGCTTTTTATAACATATAGACATGAAGCCGCCTCCAATTTTCTTTTTTATATTATAACATAAATCATTCGATTTTTCAACTCTGATTGATGACTTCACGAAAAAAATGATGATATATCGTTATTTTTTTATTCATACTCATAATACAACATCTATCCTATCTCCTCAACCCTACGATTTTATCTAATCTGTCAACTCAACCCCACAAACTTTTTTACAGTCGACCTGTTCCCTCAATAAATAAAAATAAGGATTTCCAAGGTTAAAAGGTACCACCAGACATTAGGTAGAAAACCCTTCACTCTTGGAAATCCTTTATTTATCAGTATTTTGAACCCTCTTATTTCTCCACTCTTGACATCAAGGCAACGCACTCAACATGGGTTGAGTTGATGGCATTGGTGTCTGAGGGCTATTTTTTAGCGTATCTGTTCGCGGGAACATGTCAATCGGTTTTTTTAATCATTTTAAAAAATCGCCGTTCGAAGAAACATATCCATCCTCAGCGTAAGTCATTTACTTCTTACTCAAGCTGGTTTCGGATAAATATATTTATTTACCACCATTATTACACCTCTTTTAACTCCTATTTCTCATTTCTAGAAATATTATATCTTATTTTATTTCTAACGAGGGATCCCTGAGAATTCCATCCAAAAACTTCTACCCCTGTTTTGGGGACAATATTCTTGACTAAACCACGGTCAAATATCGTGCCTTGATGAAAGTAAAAAGATGCCACGTTTTACGATTACTATCACATTGATCATTGTTGCAGTAATTAACCAAATATAAATGCTCGGCATCATCAGAAACGTTCTATATATACTCATAACTCTGCCGTTGGTGATGAATGTTATTATCCAAGGAATTACTATTAATATGACTGCAGGCATAAGCATAAAAGAACTACGAATAATATATTGTCTGGAACTTTTATCTTTCCATTTATCCAAGTTTCTCAGGTTGTAAATACCTTTACCTAAGGCAAGTATGAAAAGAAATCCGATCATAAATTCGAAATAATTATAGGTTACAGTAGGTGATTCTGATTGACCAGTTGTAAATAGTTTAACCAAACTATCAGTTATAGTCCCATAGTTTGTAAAAGCATTTAGTCCATTATTATACAGAACAACAATGCCATAGCCATTATCTAAAATCATTTGTTCATCAGCTTGGTAAGTCCATAAAGTTCCACTATGCCCAATAGTTTTTCCCTCTTCACCTTCCCTGACGGACCAGCCCAATCCATATTCTGCATTCACCTGAGGCGTTTGCATTTCCTTCAAACTTTCGCTGGTGATAATTCGTTGTCCATTATAAACACCGTCATTCATATTCATAATAAGCCATTTGGATAAATCCGTTGCGGTAGATACAATCCCGCTCGGTCCATTGATAAACCAATCAGGTTCGTTATATGCAACATTCATTCCGAAGATATTTATGTGACCAGTAGCTAGGTTTTTTGCCGCCTGGAATTGATTAGTGTTTGAAAAACTCATCGTATCATTCATTTGCAATGGCTTAAAAATATGTCTATTTAAATAATCCGAAAACGTTTCGCCACTTTTAATCTCAACAAGTCTTGCCAATATCCAATAATTAGGATTATGATAGTTGTATTTTTCTCCCGGGTCATTTTTCAATTTTACATTTTCAAATAATTTCATCGCTTCCGACAAGGTTTCTGGTTGAATAGATAATTTCATCTCTGGAAAAGTTTCATCTGATAAACCGCTTGTATGACTTAACAAATGCCGAACCGTGATGTTTACGGCACGAGAATCATTTATTTCAAGTTCCGGCAAATACGTTTTTATAGGTGTATCCAAATTCACCAACCCCTCATCAACCAGTTGCATAACAGCCAAAGCAGTTATTGGTTTACTTAAGGAGGCAATTGGAAATTGGGAGTAAGCATCTAGACCATCCCCGTATGCTTTAGCGAATACAAGCTCATCTTGATAAGTAATGGCGACAGCAAAACCCGACAAATTGTTTTTGTCCTTGGCGGATTGCAATAAGGCATCTACTTTTACGGCATCAAAACTCTCATCAGTAAATGCCGTAACCGCCTTTACTTGCATTAAAATAGCCATGCAGACTACTAAAATAATTATATATTTGCTTCTTTTCATCTGATCATCCTCCCTCAATAAAGTAAGAATATCTTCCAAATGCTCGCTTATTCTCAAAATTTCATAGACACTGTTTTACACCTAACAACACTTCCACCTTATAAAAGGATAATCACAGAATATTCTAACAGGGTGAAGCCCATCCTAACGACCAAACGACTGGATAAGTTTGGAAATTGATATGACCGTGCATAACGTCTCCACATCATTCATGGTCGCTCACCCTCCCATTTCTCTCCGGATCAAATTCCATACATTCCTTCGTCCTGCGTATCCATGAGGTGGAGGTCAGATATGCTTTCTAACAGGGTCACATGCCCGAATGGAGTAAATTAAGTCTGACTCTGCACTGTTGGTATTTGTAGTCTCCAGAATAACAATGAATAAACAAGCCCATTTGGCTACATAAAATCCTTCTTCTTAGCTTGTTGACCCCACGCCATTCCTGGGATAGACAGTCAAGTGCTTTCCTTGACAGGCTATCCCAGGAATGGGACACTGCGTCAGGCTAAGAAGAAAATACTAGAATTATTTTTTAAGCTACCTGCAATGTTTCTAGTTGAGGTAACCCTCGTAATAACTTGACACCATCAAATGCGCATTGTTTGTTACCGATGACAAATAAGACACGTAGTAATTTACAACATAAAGCGATGAGCGACTGTTGTTTCTTTAATGGACGTTCAGGGCGTTTCGTGTAATATTGATGCAGGGCTTTAAAGGTTGAGTTATGGGCAAGGGGGCGAATCGCTAAATATAAGGCTCTGCGTAGTCGTTTTCGCCCTCGTTTCGTGATCCTTGTCTCGCCCTTATATTTCCCTGAACTGTATTCACGAAGCGATAGCCCTGCCAGATTCACTAATTGTTGTGGGTGATTATAGTTTCTTAGATCGCCTGCTTCTGCGTAAAGTGTGGCAACGGTAATGGCACCTAAACCAGGGATGTTCATCATCTCAGTGGCACCAGGGATTTCCTTTACCATGTCTTCTAAGTCTTCAACTTGTTGTTTGTATAAGTCATACTGTTCAAGAAGACTAGCTAGTTCACGTTTGGCAAACGTTGTGCTTACTGTTAATCCAACACTTTCGTTGGCAGCTAGCACAAGCTGTTCTGCTCGTTTGATTCCAACACCACGTCTGACGAACGGCTTCCATCTCAAGACAATTTCTTCCGGTGTCATGGCTTGAATCTCAGCAGGCAATGGAAACAGCCGCAAGGTGTGAATGGCAGCTTTCCCTTTCCAATCCGCAAACACATCAAGAAATTCAGGAAAGTAACGATGAAGCCAATTCTGCGTGCGACCTTCGATGATCATAAGTTGTTTGACGAGTTGATCTCGTAATTTGATGCCTTCGAGTAGGTTGGGTACAGAGTATCGCCCGTCTTTCATGAGCTGTGCAATCACCTTCGCATCTTTTGTATCATTCTTTGTTGGCGAGTTATCATCAAGTTCTTTGCTTTTCTTAACATGCATCGGATTGACGAGTACAAAGTCATAGCCACGTGCTTTGAGATAATAGGCGAGATTAAACCAGAACTGTCCTGTTGGCTCTACACCAAAAATGACATGGTCTTTCTGGTGTTCTTTCATGTGGGATTGAACCCATTTCAACAATCGCTCAAAGCCATTGATTCGGTTGTCAAAGATCAATCGTTTACCAAATTCGATTCCTCGATCATCTTGTGCACGTGCGACGTGTTTGTCTTTGGCAATATCAATACCAATAATTAAGGTTGATGGTGTGATTTGCGTAATTTTTTGATTTTGCGTATAATTCATTTTGAGTCCTCCTTGGTTTTCTAATTTCGGAGTCGATGCATCGACATCCTGTACTATACCAAGGAGGCTCTTTTTTGTTAAACCTCAAATTTCTTCATTACAGGAATGCTTTCTATAGTTACATTAAAGCTAGGATATATCCGAATTTGAGAGAAATATTAGAATGAAGATTAAAATAGTCTGCAACCTTCATTTATAAGGGTTCTAGCCGTTCCAAGCGTACAATTGTTTCTGTATGGATTGAGAGGACAGAATGAATGTCATTTGTGTATGTCCGTTCTCGGAAACATATCCACGACACTTTTTGCACTATCGGTAGACGGGAACATATCCATTACACTTCACAATTAAACTTAATGCGCTCTTTCATATAAACCGGAATCTGTTGGTTACTTGTATTCACTCGGAACAGGAATATTAAATCCCTCACACAATAGTTTTACATCATGCACATCTGTATAGCAAAATTTTAACCTATGATAAAACGTTCATAAGCTATCTTTTTTCCTGTAGCCGTTTTAAAATTCTCATCTATACATCTTTTTATTTTTTGCTGTTCCTTTTCTTTATCCATAACCGTTAAGTTCTCAAGCAAATCTGCTTCCCATTGTATCTGAAAATCAGGGCCATCAATTTTAGAAGGAGTGTGATGGTTACCTATTATAAAGCATATTCGATCAATATTTTTGTCATATTCTACTTTTTTTAATATATCTTTTGCTACTGTTGGTCCCTCTATCTCCTGATAAGGTCCATCTATTGAACCATACTTTTTTTGTGCTTCAACAGCACCAATATCATGTAGTATAGCAACAATACGAATTAATTCTTTTTCTTCTGCTTCAACATTTTCACCTTTCATTATCTCTTCTGCATTTTGTAAAACCTTGAGAGTATGGTCAATTCCAAAAGGAATTTCTTTGAAGATTTCTTTCATCTCTTTAATAATTTTTTCCATATACATTGATTGCCCCTCCTATTTTCCCATTAATTGTTCTAATCCCACATCTGATGTTAGCTCTTCAAGATTATTAAATATTTCCTCTTCGCTCCAATTCCACCATTGAAGCTTTAGCAAGAATTCAATCTTTTCGTCACTAAAGCGTTTTTTGATAAACTTAGCTGGATTCCCACCATATATTGTATATGGCTCAACACTTTTCACTACTGTTGAATTAGCGGCAATAATCGCACCATCACCAATTACAACGCCTGGCATAATGGTTACATTTTGACCTATCCAGACATCATTACCAATCACAGTATCTCCCTTAAAAGGAAGTTGTTCTATTGTAGGAGTAACCTTTTCCCATCCACAGCCAAAGATATTAAAGGGATAGGTTGTAATTCCATCCATTCTGTGGTTTGCTCCATTCATAATAAACTTAACACCCTCTGCAATTGCACAGAACTTACCTATTATCAGTTTATCCCCCAGAAATTCATAATGATGCTCAATATTATCATAAAATTTCTCAGGTGACTTTTTGTTATCACTATAATAAGTATATTCGCCAATTTCTACATTAGGGCGTTTAGGCAAATTACTTATATAGCAAACGCTCTTTATATTCTCATTCGGATAAAGCTTTTTCTTATCTGGTCCCGTCATTGAATATGGACTCCTTTCAGGTATTCAACCTCATTTACTAGTCTTTGAAGAATCTCTATTCCTTTTCTTGTACAATCTACATCAGTTGATATTAAGGAAATAACCTTATCGACCCTTTCCTTGTAATCGCTTGGCTTGATCTTAAAATCTTCAATCATCTTAACAGCCTTTTTTTCATTTATACAGTATTCTTTATTTATTGCAAACAAGACTTGATTAAGGGAAGATATGCTTCGAAAGCAATGTCCGCAAACATAGGATACATCGTCTTTATCAATATTGTTCTCAGCAAACATTAAAGAGAAACCTGCCTCAAACATAAAAAATTCAGTTAATCCCTTCTGCAAAGCGGTTGGATAACGTTCTGCTTGCTTTTTAAACTCATAAAAGTTTTCATCATTAGCATATTGTATCTTGCTGATCGCCAATTCTCCACGATACATAGCACTTATATAACCATGTGGATGCCCAGTCTGATAATTGGCAGTAACACTTCCTTGCTCCGTATCTTTGATTATTTGTTCCACCCGTTTTATATCACGTAAAATCAAGTCAACATGATACCCGTTTATAACTAACCATCCGCCACCATTAATCCAATCACCCCACGCTCCGGGAGGTACAACAAGGTCGATTCTATTCTCATCATCCAATTCTGTAGCAATTTGATTAATCGCTGTCAGGTCAAATGATTCTGAATTGTAATAGATTCCGATATCTATATCAGAATCCTCTGTATGGGTACCTCTTGCACGGGAACCCCCTAATACGATGCCTTCTATATAAGGCAAAGAGGATAATTTTTCTGTCACTGATTGAATAATATTATCTATCATACGAACACGCCCTTTATTTTATTTTGCATCTAATTTTCTAATCTCAGTTATCATTGGGCAAACTATTGCAATGCAAATAATTAAAATACCTGATAGTAAAAACCAATGATTTACACCGATTCTATCAGCAAAGAATCCAGAAAGAATTAACCCAATTGGCATAGCAAGAGACATGATACTTCCAGTTAAAGAAAATACACGTCCTAAATATTCAGGCTTAATTTTCTCCTGAAAAAGAGCTGTTTGCACACCGCTGTAAAACGGAACCGAAAGCCCCATTATTGCACAGCAGACTACAAATATGAAAAATCCACTTTGGGGAAGTAATCCTGAAATGGTTAAGCTTATCCCCATCATAAAAATGGATGCCGTTATTAATAAGATTCGCTTTTGGTAATTCCCAAATAACCCTAATAATAGACCCCCTATCAACATACCAGAGGCATAAGCAATCTCCGTAATAGAAATATGCATCGGTGTACCATTAAAATATTCCATAGTGATTAAAGGATATAAAGCATTTATGGGCATATAAACAAACATATATAATGTTCCAACGAGTAATAAAGCAAATAATCCTTTATTTTGCCGTAGTACAGCCATTCCTTCTTTCATTTCTCGTATGAAATTTGGTTTCAAACTTTGCACTTGATCACCCAGCTTAGGAATACGTACAATTGCTACCGTAATAGATGCAATCACAGCACCCAATACATCGATGGCAATAATAGCATTTAGTTCCCAAACGGAGTATAAGAGTGCTGCAACCGCCGGACTAACAATATAGCTTATAGACTGCAAAGACTGACTATAGCCTGCACATTTCGTAAGCTGTTCTTCTGGTACTAAAAGTGGCGTAACCGCATTGAGAGCCGGGGTGTGAAAAGCTGTTCCAATGCTACGGATGAACAATACTACCATAACCATCCAGATAGGTAACTCCATATACAATGCAACAATAGCTAGCACGGCCCCAGCTGCTGCGATAATTAAATCAGCACCAATCATTATCTTCTTCCTATCATGACGATCCACTAATACACCAATGGCTGGTCCAAAGACCGCATAGGGTAAAAAACCTACTAGTGAAGCCATAGACAAGACCATCGCAGATCCTGTTTTCTCTGTAAGGTAAAAAATGATCGCCATTTGCAGGATGGCACTAGTGATTAATGATACTGCCTGCCCTGCCCATATTGTATAAAACTTAAGTTTCCAATTGTTGTATTTTTCCATTGATATTATCTCCTGCATATTATTTTGCTTGAATTTCTATATTGAATAGCATTCTAGGCAATAAAAAATGTAGTCCTAAATCCACAATGTGGCTTTTGGTCTGCATACATACAATTTGGAAACATTCATATTAAAGACATAGTTAAATAAAGGTATAGTTTAATAACCTATATCCTCACCGTAACTAATGAATGCTCAATATCGTATAAATAAGCACAACAAAAAAGCCTATCATCGAGGATAGATTCTGCCTTTTTTATTGCCAGCTTATCTTAAACGTATTGAGGCTGTCATCCTTTCGATTCCTCCTAAATTCTTATTTTTATCAACGTATATTTTAACACAATAGTTTGATGGATTCAATATTTAAAATATAGAAGCCACTATCAATTTACATTTTGAAAATAAATTGATAGTTCCCCATATCTAATTGATTATAAGTTCCTAACCTTCTTTAAAAATTCATTAATCGTTGATTTCATTACTCTTTTATCCAATCTTTGTATTCTTTCTATATCATTATTGAACTTCATCTAAGAACTCAATCATAATCTCAATAAATTCTTCGGGTTTATCGTAGTGTATATCGTGTCCAGGGGAATCCACATTAATCCGTTTTCCATTTTCCAACAACTCAATCACATGATCAGCATCTTCATCCGATAAGGCTGCTACTAGTAAATCTCCATCGTAACTTGTTGCAGCTTTTATGAATACTGTAGGGCTTTTAATTTTTGATAACACTTCGGATTGATTATAGTCCTCAAACCAGGTATTATCATAAAATGTTTCTCCAAACTTGCGATCATATGGATAAGTCGCGGTTTCAAATATCCTATTTATCTGTGGTGGTAAATACTTTATGTGTACAGGCTCATTAGGGTGCTTTTTATGATATGCTACTGCATCTTTAGAAAATTTATTCCAAAGAAAATCCCCAAACATATTTCTCCAATAACTTCTTTCTAAACTATACTTGAAGTAATCCTTCTCTTCATCTTGATTTTTAAAGTCTTCATATAATTGAAAACCATATACCCATACATATGTTTTTTCTCGTCTACCTGGTTCCGTTGAAAAGAAGGGGGAATCTTCAATAACTGTACCCAGTATACGATCTGGTGCATATGCAGCCAACCATGCAGCAATCATTCCACCTGAGGAATGACCGGAAACTACTGTTTTTTGCCCTATTTCTACATCAATAAATTCTATAAAATCTTCCGCCATTTCTTTAGCCGAATATTTCTCAGGATTCATATCAGATTCTCCATGCCCGTGGCAATCCACAGCGTATACATGGTAATGCTTTGATAATTCAGGCAATACTTTTGCATAATCCTCCCAAGACATACCTTGACCATGAATGAGTAGAAGCGGTGTTTTTCCATTGTTTGGACCTTCTCCATAATTTAATATGGTGCCATCCTTTAGCTCTATTTGTTTTTCAACAAATCCAGCTCTATACATTTTTTTAAGGGGTTTCTCAATATAAGTAATATTATTATAGAAGTAACTTCCCACCATAAATAGTATAAATACTAAAATTCCGCTTAATATTATTTTCTTTTTCTTTTTCATCTTTATATCGTGTCCTTCCTTAATTAGATAACTACATTTATGGATCCCTTAAAATTCATTCTGCATTAAAGGTATCTACTACTCCTTGCATTCTTTCGCTTTATAAACAGCTTCTACAAAATGCATAAATTTATCTTGTTTCACCAAGGCAATTCCCTGTGCCTCATCGCCTAAAACCAACAAACTGTCTTGAGGACAAATGTTAAATATTTCTCTGGCTTTTTTAGGAATTACAATTTGTCCCCTTTCTCCAACCTTTACCGTTCCAAATACGTGTTTCCCTTCAGGCTGAATACCTATTCCGTTTTTTTGTTTCGAATGATTTACTAAGTCGTCCAAGGTAACTCCATACAATTCTGCCAACGCAATACAATTATTGATATCAGGTACAGTTTCACCATTTTCCCACTTTGCAACCGCTTGTCTTGAAACACTTATCTTTTCAGCAACCTCTTCTTGTGTGTATCTATGGGCTTTTCGCAATTCTTTCAGATTCATATTTATCATACTTTTCACATCCTTTATACTTATTATATTATAACCTTTCTATTAATCAATCAATTAAACATAACATATCCTGTTATGTTCAGTTTACATTATTCTTCATTTTTTTATTTGAAATATTACTCATCCATATCCTTATTTAGTAGCTGACATCATCTCCCAAACAATAAAAATAAGGGTTCCTTAACACGACTTCCTCTGGCAAAATAGCCGGAAGAAAAACCTAATGTCTGGAAAACCCTTATTTATAAGCTTTTTTCAGCCTTTCTATTTATCCACCCTTGACATCAATACCGCACATTCCACATGGTACTAGTTGATGGAATTGATGTCTTAACCGATAATCCCAACTTTCAACCGGGACATGGATTCTTTAATCGCTTTTCTAATAACTGTGTTGGTACAATCTCAAGTACTTCTGTTGCCTTGTGCCTATAATTGCTTCTTTCATCCAAAGGCGGTATTTCGCTCTCCTATCTACCGCTCCTATGGGCTTTGTAATTTTTTTTGGGGATCATAATATTACCGAACACCATTTGCCCGGTCCATAATCTCCTGTACTATTGATGTTTTGGCATTTGCATAATGCTGAACATGGCGCCACTTATTCTTTGCCAAATTTCGCTTAACTTGCCCATATTTCTCACGGTCGGTTTCATTGGACCGTAACCAATCTCGAAAACAAAGCATCCTATCAATCTCTGATGTGCCCGAACTAAACACATGTAGGTTTATATCAATATCAGGTCCCTTGAACAAACGGTGTTCAAACCATTCAGTCTCTCGAATCTTTAATTTGTACCCTGCTGCCTCTAGGGTTGGGACATAGGATGGCTCGTCGGCAGAGTCCTTCACAACCAGCAGCATATCAATTATTGGTTTGGCACAAAGCCAAGCACCGAGGTCGAGCCAACATGCTCAATCTGCAATGCTTTGCTGCCGAGTACTGAACGAATCCTATCTGCTTCTCTCTTAAACATTTCAGGCCAACTTGGATCGTATTCAACAAGAGTAATTGGTGCATTATGCTATTTATTGTTGGGTTAAACTTAAGCTATTGTTTTCTCTTTGCGATATAAAATACATAGCTGTAATAATTCTTAAACCGATTATACATGTCGGCTTCAATTTTACCTGCTTCAACAAATTCCTTAACTTCATCAGCATAATCATACTTTTTCAGGAATGCTTCCGCATTTTCTAAAAGCGGCTGATAATAATTATCTATCCAGCATTTATCATCCAAAGCAAAATGAGCGACAGGATCATATCCACATTTCTCAATGACTGATAGCTTATTTTCGATTGTATCAATCTCGGGATAGGCATTAACCCAGTACTGCTGAATTTCCCCCGGTCTTGCATCGGTTAGCCATGAGATTTCAGAAACAGCGATATAACCGTTATCCTTCAAATATTTTCTCGACAGGGACAGTCCCTTTTCAAAACCGATATTGTAGATAGCCCCTTCCGACCATATTACGTCAAAAAAATTTTCATCAAAGGCTAAGCTATCCATTAACATTTCTTTTGTTTCAATACGGTCTATAAGGTTATTCTCCTTGGCTTTTTTCATAAGCTTTTCTAAAAACTGCGGCAGCATATCCACTGCTGTGATTTGTGCAGCTGTGTTTTTTGCAAGGGTTATTGTCTGACCGCCTGTGCCGCAACCGATGTCTAATATTCTAATTTTTTCATTCAAATAAGGAATGTAGCTTAGTGCTTTTAACGTTGCTTCTTCACTGCCCGGCCCCTGCCGTTCGTTTTCCTTATGATACTCTATGATTAATTCTAATAAATTCATTTTAATTCTCCTCGTAAAATATTTGTTTCATTTATAATATACTATTTTGAAATGAGCCTATCAAGATTTTTCGATCCATTCTATCAACTTCTCTAAGCTCGTGTCCACTAAGAAATTAAAAATATTTCCTCTCTATCCAAAGCTTTATGAGTGCTTCATATCTATTTTTAATCTAAAATAAAACGATGATAAGCAATTCTTTTTCCTGTGGCTGTTTTAAAATGATCTTCAATACATTTTTTAATTTTCTGCTGCTTTTTTTGTTTATCCATAACCGTTAAATTTTCAAGCAAATCTGCTTCCCATTGTATTTGAAAATCAAGGCCATCAATTTTAGAAGGAGTGTGGTGATTACCTATTATAAAGCATATTCGATCAATATTTTTGTCATAGCCCACCTTTTTTAATAGCTCTCGTGCTACTGCAGGTCCCTCTTTCTCCTGATAAGCACCATCAATTGAACCATACTTTCTTTGTGCTTCAACGGCACCAATATCATGTAGTATAGCAACAACACTGATTAGCTCTTTTTCTTCCTCTCCGATATTTTCACCTCTCATTATATCTTCTGCATTTTGCAAAACTTTGAGAGTATGCTCTATACCAAAAGGAATTTCTTTGAAGACTTCTTTCATCTCTCTAATAACTTTTTCTTTAAACATACTTTCCTCCATTTATACCTCATAGATATTTTAGTTTTACCTATCTACTTTTTTGTTAGCCGATACAATGTGATTGATGATAAATCCATTTAAAAGCAGTGTATTGAGAGCATTTTAAATGCTATGGGCCGGTGGGAACATATCAATTAATTTTTGAATATTTTTGAATATAACAAGGTATGGGGTATATATCTGTCTCTTATACACATCTGACGCTGCCGACGATCTTAC
>USMD01000052.1 GCA_900555725.1 uncultured Garciella sp.
ATATCTAAGATGTAATATAATAGTCCTATACAGTATATAGTGTAGCACAAACTCGTGCTTGAGAAAAATCTTATTTGTGCAATTTCCTCAAATATAAGAAAGGAGGAAATATTTTGACAAAGTCAAAACTGACAACCAAAATCTTGATTGGTCTCGTTCTTGGTATCATTGCAGGTCTTTTATTAAGTAGTATACCCAATATTGCTACCACCTATATTAAGCCTTTCGGAGATTTATTCTTAAATCTTATTAAAATGATTATTGTTCCTTTGGTTCTCGCTTCTCTAGTAGTGGGCGCAGCTAGTATGGGAGATATGAAAAAATTAGGTAGAGTTGGAGGAAAGACCCTGGCTTATTATTTGCTGACAACTGCGATAGCCGTGCTAATTGGTCTTATACTAGGAAACGTCTCACAGCCGGGTGCTGGCCTTGAACTAAACGTAGATATATCAGAAGTTGAAGCTGCTAAAGCTCCTTCCATTGCTGAAACCTTAGTGAATATGGTGCCTAGTAATCCAATCCAGGCAATGGTGGATGCTAATATGCTTCAAATCATCGTCTTTGCATTATTCTTAGGGGTTGCCATTACTGCTATAGGAGAAAAAGGAAAACCACTCTATAATTTCTTTGATTCTTTGGCAGAGGTTATGTATAAGGTAACCGCCTTTGTAATGAATTTTGCACCTATTGGGGTATTTGCTTTAATTACACCTGTAGTTGCAACCAACGGGCCCTCGGTTTTATTACCACTATTAAAAGTGATTATCGCAGTTTATCTAGGGTGTATTCTCCACTGTTTAATCACCTATTCTACTGCGGTAAAAATCTTTGCTAAGATGAGCCCAAAAAAATTTTTTAAAGGAGTTATTTCTCCAGCAACCGTAGCTTTTAGTACTAGCAGCAGTTCAGGTACATTACCTGTATCCATGAAAGCTGCCCAAGAAAATCTTGGGGTGTCGGAATCCATTTCTAGTTTTGTTCTTCCTCTAGGAGCAACTATCAATATGGATGGTACCGCTCTATACCAAGGGGTCTGTGCTTTATTTGTAGCCCAGATCTATGGGTTAGATCTTTCCATTACCCAACAATTGACTATTATCTTAACCGCTACCTTAGCTTCTATCGGAACGGCAGGAGTACCTGGTGCAGGCTTTATTATGCTTACAATGGTTTTACAATCTGTAGGTTTGCCACTGGAGGGATCTGCATTGATTGCAGGAATCGATAGAATCCTTGACATGGTTAGAACCTGTGTCAATGTGGTAGGGGATCTTTCTGCCTCGGTAGTAGTCTCTGCTACAGAAGGAGAATTAGTGGATTCTGAAACTTCAAATCAACACAAAAAACCCCAAGCCCAATAAGTAGACCTTGGGGTTAAACATATTAAAAACATTCATCCCTTTCCTATCGTCATAGATGTCTTCATTCGCTGCTCTATGAAACATCTATAACTCCTTAAATTTAACAAGTACCAATTTTACAGGGCAGCTTCTTCTGCTATTATAAGGCTTCTATCCCAACTACCTCATATCCTACTTCTTCAATGGCATTTTTAATATCCCCATCTGTTATCCCCTTAGCAGACTCAATAACCGCTTGTTTTTCTTCTAAACTCACTTCTACCTTATCTACTCCTTCTAATTCTTTTAATGCTTCTGTTACGTGATTTACGCAATGTTGACAACTCATTCCTTCTATAGATATTTTCTTTTTCATTGGAATTCCTCCTTTAAATTTTTTACTAATTTTAAAATAAAGAAATTACTTAACAGGTTGAAACTTTCTAAGTCTTAGGGCATTGATCAATACTGATACTGAGCTAAAACTCATAGCGGCTCCCGCAATCATAGGATTGAGTAAAGGCCCACCAAGGAGATAAAGCACACCCATGGCCACAGGGATTCCTAGTGTATTATACCCAAAGGCCCAGAAAAGATTTTCTTTAATATTTTTAATCGTGCTTTTGCTTAGCTGTATCGCTGTTACAACATCCATTAAATCGCTTTTCATTAAGACAATATCTGCCGACTCCATAGCCACATCTGTTCCAGAACCAATGGCAATTCCTACCTGTGCCTGAGCCAATGCTGGTGCGTCGTTGATCCCATCTCCAACCATAGCTACTATCTTACCTTCTCCTTGCAATTTCTTTATCTCATTCGCCTTATCTTCTGGCAATACTTCAGCTAAAGTTCTATCAATGCCCACTTGTTTTGCAATAGCTGCTGCTGTTCTTTTATTATCCCCTGTAATCATGGCTACTTCTATACCCATTTCATGGAGTTTTTGAATTGCTCTTTTGCTATTTTCCTTTACCACATCTGCCACAGCAACAATACCAGCTATTGCTCCATTAATGGCAATGTACATAGGAGTCTTTCCTTCCTCCGCTAGCTTATCGGATGTGGACTCTACTTTTTCCAGAGAAATATTTTTATCTACCATTAACTTTCTGTTCCCTAAAAGAACATTTTTGCCTTCTATTTGTACTTCTATTCCATGACCAGGAATGGCCTCAAAGGAATCTATCTTAATAAACTCCAATCCTTTTTTCTGGGCATCTTTTACAATGGATTCTCCTAAAGGATGTTCCGAACCCTTTTCTGCAGAAGCAGCTATTTTTAATAATTCTTCTTGACTCCTATCTCCTATGGATACAATATCTGTCACCACTGGTTTTCCTTCGGTAATGGTACCTGTCTTATCAAAAACGATGGTTTGGATCCTATGGGCTGTTTCCAATGCTCCTCCGCTTTTAATAAGCACTCCATTTTCTGCTCCCTTTCCAGTCCCTACCATAATTGCTGTTGGTGTTGCCAGTCCCAATGCACAGGGGCAAGCAATGACCAATACGGAAATAAATATGGTAAGGGCAAATTGCAGAGTTTGACCCCCAATGAAATACCATACTAACCCAGAAAGAACGGCCAAAGTAATTACAATAGGTACAAAGTATCCTGAAATAACGTCTGCTAATTTTGCAATAGGTGCCTTAGATCCTTGGGCTTGCTCTACTAGTTTTATAATCTGAGACAACACAGTGTCTTTTCCCACCTTAGTTGCCTTGTATTTTATGGTGCCATTTTTATTGATGCTTGCCCCAATGATCCTATCCCCAGCATGTTTTTCTATAGGAATACTTTCTCCTGTTAACATAGATTCATCCACTGAAGTAGTTCCTTCTACTACGATACCATCTACTGGCATTTTTTCCCCCGGTTTTACTAGGACAATATCCCCCTCTTCTACTTCCTCAATAGAAATTTCTACTTCTTTTCCATCCCGTATAATGACTGCTGTCTTAGGAGCAAGTCCCATTAGCTTTTTAATAGCCTCAGAGGTCTTCCCTTTAGAAACAGCTTCAAAATATTTTCCAAGAGTAATTAGGGTAATAATCACCGTTGCTGATTCATAGTATAGGTGAGCAGAAAATTCTGTATCTCCACCAAAGGTTCTAATCGTTCCATATAAGCTATATAAAAATGCTGCTGATGTACCTATAGCAATCAGGGAATCCATATTAGGACTTCTTTTCAACAAAGTTCGAAATCCCACCTTATAAAATTTCCGACCGGAGATAATCACTGGTATGGTTAAAAGCAATTGTGCCAATGAAAAATTCACCGGATTCATAGATGGATGGAGAAAGTTTGGTAACGGAAGTCCTATCATATGCCCCATAGAAATATATAGTAGAGGCACAGTAAAGATAGCACCTAAAAGAAATCTTCTCCATAATTGTTTCATTTCTGCGTCTTTTCTCTCTTTATCTGTATCTACGCTGGTTTCTTCTTTCATTATAGCCTTATATCCAGCCTTTTCTACGGCATTTTTGATATCTGAAATTTTTACTTTAGAAGGTTCATAGCTTATTTTTAGCTTTTCTGTTGCTAGGTTTACATTAGACTGGATGACCCCATCTATTTTTCTAGTAACTCTTTCCACCGCTGCAGCGCAAGATGCACAGGTCATTCCCTCTATAGTAAAGGTATTTTCCACAGTTTCAGAAATCGCCCTGTATCCTGCCTTTTCCACTGCAGCTTTAATATCTTCTTCTGAAAGTTTTTTCTCATCAAAATCTATATTTAATTTTTCTGTTGCTAGGTTTACATTAGACTGCATAACTCCATCCAGCTTTCTAGTTACCCGCTCTACAGCAGCAGAACAAGAAGCACAGGTCATTCCTTCTATTCTAAATGTTTTCTGAGCCATAAAACACCTCTCCTTTCATTCCTCTCATTATTATTTACCCATAATCTTGGACAAAATTCCTATAACCTCATCTAATTTTTCTTGTTTGTCCTGTTCATCATCGTGCTCAAAGGCCTCCATTACACAATGATTCACATGTTGTTTTAAAATCAAAAGATTGGCCTTTTTCAGTAAGGATTGAGTTGCCATAATCTGGTTAGATACGTCAACACAATATCTTCCTTCTTCGATCATCTTAATAGCTGCCTCAATCTGACCCTTTGATATTTTTAAGGTCTTTAAAGCATCTCTTTGCTCTTGATTCATCCTAACACCCCCTACCCCCCGTACCTCGGTATAGTCTTATGATAATACTTTTCATTTAACCTGTCAAGAAAGTCATAAAATTTTTATGAGTATTTTTATTCTTAATAATAAAACAGCATTTGATTCAATGAATCTTTTAGAGCTATTATTACCATTTCAAGAATACTAAATTTGTTATAGGAAATATTTTGAAGAATAAATTTTTGTTTATCCTTATCCTAAGGGGGAAATATACATAATGTATTGATAAAAATGGAGGATTTTATTATGGAAAAAGCTAATATTTTATTCGCCTTTGGTATCACAATCATCGCAGGCTTGTCCACTGGAATTGGTGGTGCTTTAGCTTTTTACAGCAAAACCACCAACAAAAAATTTTTATCCACTACCTTAGGCTTTTCGGCTGGTGTTATGATTTATGTTTCTATGATCGAAATTTTTGCAGAGTCAAAAACTACTCTAGAGAGTATTTACGGTCTAAAAATGGGTTATTGGTATGCTACCATCGCTTTTTTTGTAGGAATTATCATTATGGGCTTAATTGATAAATTTGTCCCTGAGAAGGAAAATCCCCATGAACTTCGTGATATCAAAGAAATACAAAAAGATCTTGAACAACAGGGGTTAATGCGAATGGGATTATTTTCTGCAATAGCCATTACCATTCACAACTTTCCAGAAGGGTTAGCGACCTTTATAAGTGCAATACAAGACCCTACTTTAGGATTTAGCATTGGAATCGCTATTGCTATACACAATATCCCCGAAGGGATTGCAGTAGCTGTGCCTATTTATTTTTCTACAGGAAACAAAAAACAAGCTTTTAAATATTCTTTTCTCTCGGGATTATCCGAACCATTAGGAGCGCTCGTGGGATTTACTCTTTTAAGGCCCTTTATTAATGATACGTTATTGGGAATTGTATTTGCAGCTGTTGCAGGGATTATGGTATATATTTCCTTAGATGAACTTTTACCTACTGCCGAAAAATATGGCTACCACCATCATGCAATTTATGGCTTAGTTGCAGGAATGGCAGTAATGGCCTTGAGTTTATTGTTAACATCATAAAAATAGTCAGCCCGAAGGCTGACTATTTTTAGACTCTTTCCACCTTCATACCAGTGAGGTGGTCATTTAGGTTTTGTTTTTCTAGATTGTCGTCTTTTTCCCTTTGAATGCTTTCTGCTAAGGTTTCTTTTTTAATATATTCTTCAAATTTTTCTACCGCCCGTGTAATATCCTTATCTCCATTGTAGTAGATGTTGATGTGATCTACTACTTCAAAGTTTGCATTTTTTCTCATTTGCTGTACCTTAGAGATAAATTCTCTAGCATATCCTTCATCAATTAAGTCTGGGGTTAGGTTGGTATCTAGGATCACAAAGAGATTATTTTCCATTTCTACCTTAAATCCTTCTTTAGCGGAGATATTGATTTGTACAAAATCTTTTTTTATCTCTACTTCTTCCCCATCTAATGCAAGGGCTAGGCTTTCTCCTGCCTCTAGCCTTGACGCTGCCTGGACGGCATCCAATTGGCTTAAGGTTTTTCCTAAGGATTTAATCTTTGGTCCCAGGATAGGACCTGCTACCTTAAAGTTTGGTTTTAAGCTATAGTCCATAAAATCATTTAAGTCTTTTTCAAAGTCTACTTCCTTTACATTTAGTTCTTCTTGAATTAAAGGTACTAAATCAAAAATTAAGTCCTCATATTTTCCATCAATTACTACTTTTTGTATTGGCTGACGGACTTTAATCTGTTCAGCAGCCCTTGCAGAACGACCTAAGCCCACTAAGTTTTTAACAAGGTCCATTCTCTCTTCCACTTTTTCATCGATTAATTCTTCATTACATACTGGATAATCAGCAAGATGAACGGATAAATTTCCTGTTAAGCGCTTATAAAGTTCTTCTGAGATATAGGGCGCAAAAGGTGCAACCAATCGGGAAATTCCCTCTAATACTTCATAGGTAGTATTGTATACTGCTTTTTTATCTTCTGTTAAATCACTAGCCCAAAAACGACGGCGGTTTCTTCTAATATACCAGTTGGATAAATCTTCATTTACAAAGTATTGGATCTTTCTTACGGCCCTATTTAAATCCTTCACTTCCATTTCTTCGTTCACTTCTTTTACCAGATGATTATATTTAGATAAAATCCATCGATCAATCTCCGGTCTATCTTTGTATTCTACAAAGAAATCTCTTGGATCTACATCATCGGTATTGGCGTATAGTGCAAAGAAGGTATATACATTGCGTAGGGTTCCAAAGAACTTACTTAGAACTTCTTTTAATCCTTCTTCATCAAACCGAGTAGGTGTCCAAGCAGGTGATACATAAAGTAAATACCATCTTAAGGCATCCGCTCCGTATTTATCAAATAGCTCAAAGGGATTTACTGTATTTCCTTTGGATTTGGACATCTTTTGCCCATTCTTATCTAAAATCAAATCATTGACCAATACGGATTTATAAGGTGCTACCCCTTTTACAAAGGTAGAGATGACCATAAGGGAATAGAACCATCCTCTTGTTTGGTCAATCCCTTCACAGATAAAGTCTGCTGGGAATTGCTCTTGAAACTCCTGCTGATTCTCAAATGGATAATGCTGTTGGGCAAAGGGCATAGAACCACTATCAAACCATACGTCTAATACCTCTGGTACTCTACTCATAGTACCATTACATTTTTCACAATGAATATGCACCTCATCTACATGTGGTCTATGAAGTTCAATACTTTCATCTATATCTTCTATGGCTTTTTCTACTAGCTCTTTTCTAGAACCAATAGAAATAATATGACCACAGTCTTCACATCTCCAAAGATTCAAAGGAGTTCCCCAATAGCGGGTTCTAGAAATTGCCCAATCTTTTATGTTTTCTATCCAGTTTCCAAAACGTTTTTCCCCTACATAATCAGGGAACCATGCTACAGTATTATTATTGGCAACTAATTGATCCTTAAACTTGGTTACCTCAATATACCAACTGGGTTTGGCATAATAAATAAGAGGAGTAGAGCATCTCCAACAATGGGGATAATTATGCACCATTTTTTCCTTTTTAAATAACTTTCCTTCCTTAGAAAGCCATTTGATAATATCTATATCTAAATCTTCACTTATAACAAATCGGCCTTTCCAAGGGGTACCAATATATTTTCCCTCTTCGTCTACTGGCTGTAAGAAGGGTAAATCATATTTCCTTCCTAACTGATAGTCATCTTCCCCGAAGGCAGGTGCAATGTGAACAATACCAGTACCTTCCTCTGTAGTAACATAATCTGCCACAGTTACAAAAAATGCCTTTTTATTTGGGGAAAGGAAGGGCATTAATTGCTCATATTCTACATACTCTAACTCTTTTCCCTTGCATTCCTCTAGAATTTCATAATTTTCTCCTAATAATTTATTTGCTAGGGCCTTTGCAAGAATAAATACACTTCCCTGACTTTTGGCTTTGATATAGGTTAGCTCAGGATGAACTGCTAAAGCAACGTTAGACGCCAAAGTCCAAGGGGTAGTTGTCCAAACTAAAAAATATTCTTCTGCATCTTTTCTTTTAAAGGCAACCGTAACCGTGTTAGATTTAATTTCCTTATAACCTTGAGCAACCTCATGGGAAGCTAGTCCAGTTCCACATCGTGGACAATAGGGTAAAATCTTATGCCCTTCATAAATGTAACCTTCTTTGTTAAATTGGTCTAGTATCCACCATACCGTCTCGATATAATTATTGTCTAAGGTGATATAAGGGTAATCCATATCAATAAAATACCCCATTCTTTCGGTCATTTCTCTCCATAACTTCTCATAGGTAAATACAGACTCTCTACATTGTTCATTAAATTTTGCAATTCCATAGTCTTCAATATCTTGTTTTTTGCTGAAATTTAATCTTTTCTCTACTTCAATTTCAACAGGCAAACCATGGGTGTCCCACCCACCTTTTCTCTTTACCTTATACCCTTGCATAACCTTATGTTTACATACGGTATCCTTTAGGGTACGAGCAATTACGTGATGAATTCCTGGTTTTCCATTAGCAGTAGGGGGCCCTTCATAAAATACAAAGGTATCATTTCCTTGACGATTTTCAATAGATTTTTTTAAAATATCAATTTCCTTCCAAAAATCTGAGATTTCTTTTTCTTTATGGGTGACGGGTAAATTTGACAATTCCTTGAATTTTTCCATGATCCTTCAACTCTTTTCTTATTAAATTTTTCGATGCTTTAAGAGATTCTAAAATCGCTCTATCTTTAGCAGATTTTCTCTAAAAATAAAAAATCCCTAAGCCATGCTTAGGGACGAATAAACCGTGGTACCACCCTGATTATAAGGAAAATTCTTATCACTCAAATCTTTAACGCATCCATGCGAAATTCCCTACTACACTTTTCAGGAATCTAGCTCTGAGGTGATCTCATAAAGGAATTCTATAATAATCTCTCACCACTGGGATTATTTCTCTGGGTATAGGCTTCTTTTACTACTGTCCTCTTCCAAGCTTTTTTCTATATTATTTTCTATATTATAATCATTTAATTTTAATTTTAACCATAAGAAAAGCCAATTGTCAAGACCTTTCTAAAATTTAAAATAACGGAAATCCCGTTATTTTAGCTCATTCTTTAGGGTTTCTATATTTTTGACTACAATATCCCTTTTGATTTCTACCAAGGGTAAATCTTTTTGTTCAATCGCCTTTTTAAAATCCTCTATAGAAAGATTTAATTTATCTAATAGAGGTTTTTGTTTTTGTTTCTCTTTCAAATTGATCACTTGTCTAAGGGTGTCTATCAAAAAATCCTTCTGATCCACCCTTTGGATCGCTGCTTTCCAATCTCCACCTTTCGCATCCATATAGGATTGCCTAGCCATGTATTCAATCTTAGCCAATGTTCCATCAGCATTGCCCTTGTATAATCCCATAAAATCAGAAAGAGATAATATGACACCATTGGCTGCTGTTAATACCTTATCTTGGCTTTTCTCCTCTATACCAGAGGTAAGATGATTTAGGGCTGTCTCCATTTTATTTACCTTTTCCTGATCTGCTCCATCCTTTAGAGCACTAGATTCATATCCATTCCAAGATTCATGTAGGGATTTTACATTTTCTTCAGACTTTTGCCATTTTTCTAAAACCTGGGCCTGCTTTTCCATCTGTTTCTTTTGCTGTTTTTCTTCAGGACTAGGCTGTTGCTGTAGCATTGCCTGTTGGTCTGATTGCCCTCCACTCTGTTGCCCTCCACTCTGTTGTCCTCCACTCTGTTGTCCTCCCTGTTGGGTTTGTTCCTCAGGTGGTTTTAAATCCTCAGGCTTGGTTTGGGTGACTTCTTCTATCCCTTCAATGTTGGTGATAATACTATGAATCTTTTCATCCATTGTTTCCAAAGCCTTTGGAACTTTTTCTCTGTCTTTTTGTCCATTGGAATTAGGTACTGGACGCTCTTGCCCTCGACATCCTAGGATCATTCCACAAGAAACTACTAATACTATGAATAAATAAATCAATTTTTTTATCTTCATAGAACCATCTCTCCTATGTTCATTTTTACCTTCTTAATATATTGTCCTGCTTTTATTTTTAATTATTCTTGTGGAAATTATACAAAAAAAGGAACTTTGATGCTTAACGTACAAAACACTAGCAAGTATTAATAGTTAAATTTACTTTTATTAAATTTTATAAATTTTTACTTCTTTCATTATTTTTGCTACCATTTCTTTTTTAACAAATCCAGTTTCCTTCTCCAATGCATTTGCAGTACCACAAGCCGCCCCCAAAGTTAATATGTCTTCTATAGAATCCCCTCTTTCAAGCCCTACTGCAAATCCTGCTACCAAGGAATCCCCGGAACCTACTGGATTTACAGCTCTTATTTGGGGAACCTGTATTCTATATTTATTTCCATTATACCCTACTAAAGAACCATCTTTTCCTAATGAAATTATTACGCATTGTATTCCCATATCATTTAATTTATCTATTTGAGCTACAATATCTTTTTCACTTAATGTACAATTTTTTGCAATCATTTCTAACTCATCTACATTAGGTTTTATAAAATAAGGTTTTGCTTCTATCCCTTTTATCAATAATTCTCCGCTAGTATCTAATAAAAATTTCTTGCCAACTTTTGAAGCCTTATAAATCATCTTAGCGTAGATATCATTTGGTACATTTTTAGGAACACTCCCTGAAGCTACAATAATAGAACTTTTTCTAAGAAGTTCATCATATTTTTTTAAGAATCTATCCATCTCTTCCTCTGTAACTTCTGGACCTGATTCCAATATTTCTGTCTGAACTAGATCATCACTTATAAATGCTAAACATTCTCTTGTGGGGTTTTCTATTTTTACAAAGTCATTTTTTATCCCATTATTATTTAACTTTTCTTCAATGAATTCTCCAGTTTTTCCGCCTAAAAATCCAGTAACTAAAACATCTTCTCCTAAAATTGTAGCTACATTAGCAACATGAATACCTTTGCCTCCAGCAGTATTCTCTACTGTTCTAGCACGTATCACTTTACCCTTTTCTATATCATCTAGTTCATATCTTTTATCTATAGATGCATTTAAGTTGACCACTGTAATCATGCTTTATTTTCACTTCCACACATTTTTATCTTATTTATTACTACTTTTTTCATCGCTTCTTTCCCTGGTGTCAAATATTTTCTTGGATCATTAGCTTCTGGATTTTCTTTAAAATATTTCTTTATCGCATTTGCAAAAGGTATCTTTAAGTCTGTAGCTATATTTACTTTACATATTCCTAACCTTATCGCTTTTTTGACCAAATCCTCAGGCACATCTGATGCTCCATGTAACACTAGGGGCACCCCAACCTTCTCTCTTATTTCCTTCAATCTTTCAAAATCTAATTTTGGCTTTCCTTTATATAAACCATGAGCTGTTCCTATAGCTACAGCTAGTGAATCTACTCCTGTTCTTTTAACAAATTCTGCTGCATCATCTGGATCTGTATACATTGAATCTTTTTCATTCACTACTACATTGTCCTCTCTTCCTCCAAGCTTTCCTAATTCAGCTTCAACTGTTACATCACGTTTATGGGCGTATAAAACGACATCTTTAACAATTTCAATGTTCTTTTCAAAGTCATATTTTGATGCATCAATCATACATGACTTAAATCCAATCTCTATATCTTTTTTAATTGCATCTACATCTACAAAATGATCTAAATGTATAGCTATTGGAATATCATATCTGCTTGCAGCTACTTCTGCCATAGCTTTTATATAATCTGGACCTGCATAATCTTCAATTGTTGAAGGAGTTCCAGCTATAATTACTGGTGATCTCATTTCCATTGCTGTTTCAGCAACTACCTGTAATGTTTCTAAATTATGAATATTGAATGCAGGTATTGCGTATTTTCCTTGTTGAGCTTCCAATAACATTCCTCTAGTGGTTAATAACATAGATAACACCTCTTAGTAAATATTTATCCGATGACTATCTGCCGTAAGACTCCCACTTCTATCAAAGTGAGAGATAACGGCAGTTATATCCCTGGATAACGATTTCCAAACTTCAGTTAGAGTAAAAACTCCATCTGAAGCCAAGAATCCTGTTTATATGTCATAATTTGAATCAAACTGTTTTTTAGTCATGATAATATCCTTTATCCCACTTCTCAGTAAATTCATCAAAAAAATGCTCATTTTTAAATTGTTCTTCATTTACAGTCTCAACAGCATTTATTTTTTTTATCAATTCTTTATTTTCTAGAGTTTCTTTATATTCGCTAGCCAAGAAGACATCTATTGCATTTTCAATAAGTCCTATCCCTGATATACGTCCACCAAATCCAATGACATTTGCATTTAAATACTCTTTTGCAAAGCGAGCTGATGCAACATCTCTAACAAGTGCTGCCCGTATACCATTTACTTTATTCGCACTTATTGTTATTCCAACTCCTGTACCGCAAATCACAATTCCTAAATCAGCTTCATCAGAAACAATTTTTTCTGCTGTCTTCTTGCCATATATAGGATAATGTGTACGCACTTTATCATAGGTCCCATTATCAATAACTTCATAACCTTTTCCCTTTAAATATTCAACAACATGATCTTTTATCTCTGTAACTATATGATCGCATCCTACTGAAATTTTCATTTATTTCCCTTCCTTTCTCTTTTAAAGCATTTTATTAAGCATATCCACTCTTATTTGATGTCTTCCAGCCGCATAATCAGCATTTAAATATGCATCAACTAATTCTTCTGCTAATCTTTTTCCAACAATTCCTGATCCCATAGATATTATGCATGCATTATTATGCTCTCTTGTCATTTTTGCCGAATGTTCTTCTGAAACCACTGCACAAATTATTCCTTTATGCTTATTAGCTACCATAAATGAACCTTGCCCGTATTCATCTATAACAATTCCTCTATCTCCTTCTTTATTTAGCATAGCATTTGCAACAAGATTTGTAGATTCAACAAAATCTAAATTTTTTTCTGGTGTTTTGTCTATTACCTCATAGTTTTTATTTTTTAGATACTTTTTTAAATGTTCTTTTAATTCAAAACCATCTTTATCTGAACCAATAATAATTTTCATTTCATTCCCTCCATTTCAAATTTTTATAATTATTAAATTTTAAAATTCATATTGATTTGTAATCTTATTTATTAAATAGATTTTATTTTAATTACTATACTTA
>USMD01000053.1 GCA_900555725.1 uncultured Garciella sp.
TCGTGGGCTCGGAGATGTGTATAAGAGACAGGTATCAATAGTAATAATCCTAAAGCTTCATTATTATTTTATCATTATTTTGATCTTTGCCTATCTAGTATTTTGCCAAAAAATATTGAAAATATGATTCTCTTATGCATTGGTACTGACCGCTCCACAGGGGATTGTCTAGGTCCTTTAATCGGGCATATATTACATAGAAATAAGTACAACAATATACATATATTAGGTACCCTGGAAAACCCTGTACATGCAAAAAATCTAGAAAAAACCCTAAAAACAATAAAGCTCAAATACTCTTCTCCCTTTATTATTTCTTTAGATGCTTGTTTAGGAAGGCATGATTCTATAGGGAATATTAATATCTCCCCAGGGCCCTTAAAGCCTGGGGCAGGGGTAAATAAAAGTCTTCCAGAAGTAGGAAATATGAATATTACAGGAATTGTAAATATAGGCGGTTATATGGAATATACTGTTTTACAAAGTACTCGTTTAAATACAGTTATGAAAATGGCTGATGTTATAACTACTGGGCTAAATAGACATTTTGACCTTATCAGTGACTCCTATTTCTTTAATACAGCCACTGGAAAAAGTTATTTTGATCTGTGAGGAAATTGCATAATGGATTTTCTCTATATTAGAAAGGTTGGTTTTATTGACATTTCTTTGCCATAAGAGTATATTAAAAATAAATAAAATCATTGAATAAATATACTAGGGGAGTTGGCTAGACCAACTGAGATAAAGATGAATGTCTTTGACCCTTGAACTTGATCTGGATGATGCCAGCGTAAGGAAGTATTATTTTAAAATTTTTAATAAAGACATACATCCTTTGATGTATGTCTTTTCTTTTAGGAGGAATAAATATGGAAATAAAAACAGCTCTAACCATTGCCGGCTCTGATAGCGGTGGTGGAGCAGGAATACAAGCAGACTTAAAGACCTTCAGTGCCCATGGGATCTATGGAATGAGTGTTATTACAGCGGTAACTGCTCAAAATACCCAAGGGGTATTGGCAATTCAAGATATCGATCAAGAAATTGTAGAAAAACAAATAGAAGCAATTTTTGAGGACCTTCCAGTGGATAGTGTAAAAATTGGAATGGTATCTAAAATAGAAACCATCCAATCTATTTATAATAAATTAAGTTACTATCAACCTGAATTTATTGTCTTAGATCCCGTGATGGTTTCAAAAAGTGGCCATCATTTATTAAAAGAAGAATCTACAAATACCCTAATAGAACTTCTTCTTCCTTCATCTACTGTCATTACCCCGAATCTTCCAGAGGCAGAAGTCATTACAGGGAAGAAAATAGACACCCATGAAGATATGGAAGTAGCAGCAAAACAAATCTATGAAATGGGTCCTAAAAATGTATTTATAAAAGGAGGTCATTTAAAGAAAGATGCCACAGATATTCTATACGATGGAGAGAAATTTACCTATTTTAAACAGCAGCGAATTCACACCAAGAACACCCATGGTACAGGCTGTACCCTATCCTCTGCCATTGCATCCAACCTTGCCTTAGGCTTTTCCATAGAGGAAGCTGTAAAAAAGGCAAAGGAATATATTAGCATTGCTATAGAACATTCCCTGGACATTGGAAAGGGAACTGGCCCTACCCACCATTTTTACCAATTGTATCAAAAAGCGGGAATGATAGGTTAACATCTTGGGACTAATTCAAACTCATTTTTCTTGCAAAGTCTCCTAAAAATAAGTTATGATAAGAATATGATAAGAATATTCATTTAGGAGGCACTTGCATGATGCTACTTGGAACCATTGGAGGAATATTGGTTGCATGGATTTTATCCTTAGTGGGAATAGATCAATTATTGATACAAGGCATTGCTGAAATATTTGGAAGACAAATCGGACTTTCAGGATATTATACTATTTTTGCTATCATTGGTTTAATGGGAGGAGTCTGGAAGAAACATTAAAAAATCATAGATACCTTCATAAAGTAGCTAATGAAGATATCTATGATGATATTTTACTAAATCCTTCCAACTTGCTAAAACAAATCCTATTCTAATCTGAACAAAGGTGAATAGGTTCTGTTTTGCAACATCTGATCAATCTCCTCTAGACTTTTATTATAGGCATTAATCAAAAATACTCCATTAGAACTATTTTCCATTTGAAATAATTGAGAAGAATAAGACATTCCTACACCTGTGTTCTGTTTATATTGACCATCCTGATAATAAACAATAGCATCTACAGGAACATTTTCTATCAAACTTATTACCTGATATCCCCTTTTTTCTAAACCTTCTTTTATCTCTTTTAATCTTTCGTCTACTGCTACTACCAAAGGATTCACCTCCATTGGCTTTATTATGAGCAGTAGGAAAAATTTTATTCATAATTATGGATTAATATGAGTTCTATCCGACTTTTTCAAAAATTCCTTCCAATCCCTATTATAATCTCTAATTTTATTAGGATCCTTCATAAAATCTTTTACTAGTCTTACTACCACTCCATTTAATGCAAAGAGTCCTATTAGGTTTGGTATCGCCATCAATCCATTTAAGGTATCGGCAATATCCCATACAGTAGTTAATCCTCCAATAGCTCCTACAAAAGCAAGACCAATATAAATGATTCGATAAGGAGTGGTAAACTTAGTAGATCCCACTAAAAATTCTAGGGATTTTTCTCCATAATAGCTCCATCCTACAATTGTAGTAAAGGCAAATAACACAATCCCTATGGATACAATATATCCACCCCCAAAAAATCCTGATTCAAAAGCTGCTGTAGTCAAAGCTGCCCCATTTAATGCTGAATCCGTCCATAAACCAGAAGTTAGAATTACTAAGGCTGTAATCGTACAAATTAAAATCGTATCTACAAATACCTCAAAAGCTCCCCATAATCCCTGCTTTACTGGATGATCAATGTGAGAAGCTGCATGAGCAATAGGAGCACTACCTAAACCAGCTTCATTAGTAAATACTCCCCGAGCAACTCCCCAACGAACAGCCATGGAAACAGTACTACCTGCAAATCCTCCTGCAGCTGCTGTGCCCGTAAAGGCATTTGTAAAAATAGCTCCCAACGCAGGAAGAATCTGACTTCTCTCTAGTATCAATATAATAAGCCCTCCTAAAATATAACCAACTGACATAATAGGAACAACCTTTTCAGCAAATTGACCGATCCTTTTAATTCCCCCTATAACAACTAACCCTACTAGAACTACGACCACTAATCCTGTAATCCAGACAGGTACCCCAAAGCTTGCATTTACCGCATCAGAAACGGAGTTAGCTTGCACCATGGATCCAATTCCAAAAGGGGCTAGAGTAGCCAATAGGGCAAAAAGTTTACTTAAGAATTTGGAATGCAAACCATTTTTTAGATAATACATGGGGCCTCCTACCCATTCTCCTTTCTGATTTTTCTCTCGAGTTGCTACAGATAATGTTACCTCTGAAAATTTTGTAGTCATTCCAATAATTGCAGCAAGCCACATCCAGAATACTGCTCCTGGTCCCCCTAAGGATATAGCTGTAGCAACTCCTGCAATATTTCCAGTCCCTACAGTAGCTGCCAGAGCAGTAGCCACCGCTTGAAATGGAGTAACACTGCCTTCACTTACCTCAGTTTTATTAAAAATCTTTCCAAAAGTATTTTTGAGTACAAAACCAAATTTACGATAAATAATAAATCTTGTTTTAAACACTAATAAAAGTCCTACCCCTATCAGTAAAACCAACATGGGAGGTCCCCAAATAAAATTATTAATAACTCCATTAATTTCCAATATTGTATCCAAACTGCAACACCACCCTTTTTCATGTAATTTATCTTACTAACTGAGGAAATTGCACCATTGATTTTCTCAAACACAATCACCTATATCTAGAATGTAATAGGATAACCATACACAGTATATGGTTTAGCAAACACTCGTGTTTGAGAAAAATCTTATTTGTACAACTTCCTCATTTATTATAACTTATTTATTAAACTTTTTACTCCTATCTGGCTTTCATTTTTTAAATATACCCTGGGAACCCGTTTCCCTATAAGACAAAAGACTTCATAGGGAATGGTATCCAATTTTTTAGCTATTTCTTCTACAGATATATTCCCCTGGTGGACATCTCCAAAAATGGTCACAACCTCATCTAAACTTAAATTTTCCATTCCTGTAACATCAATCATAGACTGATCCATACAAATACGACCTACAATAGGGACTCTTTTCCCTCGAATGGTTACCTCTCCTCGATTAGATAGCTGGCGACAAAGACCGTCAGCATAACCGATTGGAATGGTAGCAATCAATGCTTCTTGATTCGAAAAATAAGTACGACCATAGCTAATACTTTGACTAGATGGAACTTTTTTAATAAGAGTGGGCTTAGTTTTAAAACTCATAGATGGTTTTAATAAGATTTGATTTTTAAAATGTTCTTGTGGATAAACTCCATAGATTCCAATTCCTACCCGAACCATATCCAAATGCATTTGGGGAAATGAAATAGTTGCAGCAGTATTACAACAATGTTTGATAGGAATGTGAATCTTATTCTTCTTTAAGTAGTTTAAAATTTCTGTAAATTTTTCATATTGCTGATAGGTATAGGAAGAATCTTTAAAATTGTCAGCATCAGCAAAATGAGTAAAAATTCCTTCTAGCTTTACAAAATCTGATGAGATAGATTTTGCTAATTCTAAAGCTTCTTCTTCCGTTCTAACTCCAATCCGTCCCATGCCTGTATCCACTTTCAAATGTATCTTGGCAATCTTTTTTTTAGCTTCCGCAACTTGAATAATTCGATGAATAACATCCTTAGAATAAACTGTTATAGTAATATTTTCACTAATAGCCTCTTCTACTGCATCTGGCGGGGTATAACCAAGAATTAATATAGGGGCTTTTACTCCAGACTTTCTCAATAAAATGGCTTCATCCAATAGAGCAACTGCTAACCTGTCTGCACCTGCTCGGATTGCTGCCTTTGCCACCTCTACTGCACCATGGCCATATCCATCTGCCTTTACCACAGCCATCAACTGAGTATTAGGGTGCAATTCTTTTTGAAAAGCCTTTATGTTTTCTTCTATTGCATCTAAAGATATTTCTGCCCATGCTTTTCTATAACTCCCATAAACCATAGACATTCCCCCATTTTTATGAAAAAGAGATACAAAAACATTTCTATCTTTATCTCTTATTTTTGTATCTCCTTTTATCTAATTTATAGAATGCACCAAAATATCAGCATTCTATAAAATCTATCATTAAAGGGCTTCTTCTACTGGCACATATTCATATCCAAGGTCCTGTGCTACTGCTTTATAAGTAACCTTTCCATTTAATGTATTTACTCCAGATTTAATGACCGTACTTTCTTCAACGGCTTTTTGGACTCCTTTGGTTGCGATTTGAACTGCATAGGGGACAGTATCATTGGTTAAGGCGATGGTAGATGTTTGAGGAACAGCGCCAGGAATATTGGCAACTGCATAATGAAGTACTTCATATTTTTCAAAAATAGGATTATCATGAGTGGTAGGACGATCAATGGTTTCAAAGTTACCACCTTGGTCAATGGCAACATCAACGATTACAGAACCGGGTTTCATGGATTTTACCATTTCTTCTGAAACTAATTTAGGAGCTTTACGACCAGGAATCAATACCGAACCTACTACAATATCAGATTCCTTTACTACCTGAGCAATATTAAAGGTATTAGACATTAAAGTCTGTACTTCTTTTCCAAAAATCTCTTCTAATTGACGTAAGCGGAATGGATTTAAATCAAGAATATTTACTTTAGCACCGAGTCCTACTGCTATTCTTGCTGCATTTTCCCCTACGGTACCCCCACCGATAATGGTTACTGTACCTCTTTGTACTCCTGGTACTCCCCCTAATAGCATTCCTTTTCCACCGGAAAGTTTTTCAAGATAATGGGCACCTATTTGGACAGACATGCGACCTGCTACTTCACTCATGGGGGCGAGTAGGGGTAGTTTCCCATTCATCTCCATGGTCTCATAGGCTATCCCTGTTACACCTTTTTCCACAAGAGCTTTAGTCAACTCTGGAGCAGCAGCTAAATGAAGATAAGTAAATATAATAAGTCCTTTACGGAAATATTTGTACTCTGATTCCAAAGGTTCTTTTACTTTCATAATCATATCTGCCTTTTCCCATACCTCTACAGCACCAGGAAGGATGGTACCCCCTTGTTTTTGGTATTCTTCATCCATAAATCCACTATTGATTCCTGCCCCTGTTTCAATAATCACTTTTTGTCCAGCATGTACCAAGTTGGAAACACCAGCTGGTGTAATTGCTACACGATTCTCATTATTTTTAATTTCCTTTGGTACCCCTATAATCATTGTACATCTCTCCTTTATAGAATATTTATTTTAAAAATGCTTATTGCCAAAATCCATTCAAGACATCTTACAGATGAATTCTCCATACCAGCCCGGCAGGAAGAATACCTCCAACATGAATTCGTTTTCATGTTGGATTATCTTTATTATACTCCCTTTTTCAATTCTATGCTTTAGTGAGAATTTCAAAGATTTCTCTACACTTTTGTGTATCTCCACAAAGTTGTTAAATAATAAATTTTCATAATTCCATCTGATATATGTGTTGATTTTTGAGGATTTTTAACAAAGACTCTATATTTTTTCCTTTTTAATCCAGGAATTTTTGTTAAATCTTCTATAAAATTCTGCAGTAAAAATAATCCCTTATAAAGTTTTATCCTTATTTTTCTTGTCCAAAAATAGATAATAATCTAGGTTTTATCAAAATAAACAGAGTTCTTGGCTTCAGATGGAGTTTTTACTCCAACTGAAGCTTAGAAATCGTTATCCAGGGACATATCTGTCGTTATCTCCCACTTTAATAGAAGTGGGAGCCTTACGGCAGATAGTCATCGGATAAAAATAGGAAATTGTATCACAAATTTAAAATCTTTTTGATACAATTTCCCAGATTGGCTTTAAGCATATGTACTTTCTTTTTCGGCCCTATCCATAGCTAATATTTCCTCGGCGGTAAGCTTATAGGTAGATTCTCCTCTTGCAATAGGTTTTGCATAGGTATTGCAAAAATCTCGTCCATGAATCGCACTGATAATAACTCCATCATCTCTCCCATCTAACAATGCAATGGAATAACTTAAATCACTGCCCATATCATTAAAAGCATTGTAACGGACAACTCCTACTTTTTGTACAGTGGAATCTAATTTTCCATCTATTCTTTTTTGCCTATCTAATATATCTCCAACATTCTCCAAAATTTTACTTACTTGATGGTTATATTCTGTTAACATTTCCTCTAAAGTTTTAAAATTCTTCCCCCCCATCATCTTATAGTATTTCTTTTTCCACTTTCGGATCTTCAATCCTTGTATTACTAGGATAAAAAATAATAATAAAGAAAATAATACCGTACCTATTATAAACCATAATTGATTTTGTGTAATAAAAATTAAAACTTCATTCATTGCTCTTTCCACCCTTTACTTTTCATCTAGTATTTAATAAAAGAGATCTATGTTCAGATAGAATTTCAATGTCCAACCGAACCTTAGAATCTGTTCTCCAGAAACTAATTATCACTTCTCCATCGCTTATAAAAAGCAGATATGCAAAATCCGTAATTTTATGAGAGTCGCTTTTACAGAATGAACGAGGAGCAAGAGTATAAACGATAGTAAGTTTCTGAATAAATAGCAGCTTGTCAATATATCTATTATATTATCATAATTTGTATTTTTATTCTATTTACATTTTGTAAATATTACCCGGGAAATATTGTTTGATTTGAAAGATTTAAATAAAATTTATTACCTTTACCTTTTTAATATCTGATAAGATTTTTAAGAGCAAAAAGTAGAAAATTGTAAAATGTATTGATTCTTAGTATCTCTCCGAACAAAATACTTTAAGTATGGTGAACTACCCCACCCATAAAAGGATGAGGTTTCCTGCTTCTTCGACCTCGCAACCTACTATCTCCATAGGCTTTCATTCTGATAGTTCCTACTATACTTATATGTAGGCTTACATCCTCGACCACAAAGGTGCGAGGTTTTACGGGCTGAATTATTAACAGGATTCTTAGTTCAGGTGGAGTTTAAGACTCCATCTGAACTTTAGAAATCGTTATCCAGGAGCTTACGTCCCTTATGCAGGCATAAGAACTCTAACTTGCTAAAGCAAAAGAGTTCTAGTATCTCTCACTTAAAGAAGTGGGAGTCTTAGGGACGATTAGCTATCAGATAAAATGGACGTAGCCACGCCCATAATGAATTTCAGACATAAAAAACACCTCTAGACTAATTGAACGTCGCTAAAGCGATATCTTGACCAAAAGCGATTCATCTAACCTACTAAAGTCGCGAGTATTCTTGGCTAGTTGATAAACTTTTTACTTATTTCTTCAATAGAAAACAATACTTTATCCACTTCTTCTATAGTATTAAAATATCCCATACTCAATCGAACAGTTCCCTGTTCAAAGGTTCCTATGGTTTTATGGGCTAGGGGTGCACAATGTAATCCCGAACGGCAGGCGATATCATATTGCTGATCTAAAAGAAAACTAATCTCTGAAGTATCCCCCTGTCCTATATTGATAGAAACCACCGCTGCCTGTTTTTTTACATCCTTTGGTCCATAAATAGTAACCCCATCTATTTTCATCAATCCATCAATTAACCTTTGGGTTAACATCTCTTCATGACCTCTAATATTTTCAATTCCCTCTTCTAATATAAATCTCACCCCTGCCCCTAGGCCTGCAATCCCAATGGTATTATGAGTGCCACTTTCATATCGATCGGGCATTATCTGAGGCTGCAATAGGGATTCCGACTGACTTCCTGTTCCTCCCTCTCTAGCTGGTTCTAAATCAATTCCTTCTCTAATATACAATCCTCCTGTCCCTTGAGGTCCTAACAAACCTTTATGTCCTGGAAAAGCCAATAAATCTATATTCCCCTTATTTACATCAATATCATATACTCCTGCACTTTGGGAAGCATCCACCATATAAACTAAATTGTGCTTCCGAATCATTTTCCCGAGTTCTTCTATAGGCAGTAGTGTACCAATGATATTAGAAACATGAGTAGTAATAATCATTTTCGTATTGTTTTGTATAGATTTTTCAATATCCTCTACCGAAACATTTCCTTGTCTATCCCCTTTTACAATAGTTACTCCAATAATCTCCTTATCCTTTAAAGCCTTTAGGGGACGTAATACTGAATTATGTTCCATGCTGGTTGTAACCACATGGTCTCCCTTTTTAAGAAATCCCTTTATCCCCAAATTCAAAGAATCGGTAGCATTATGGGTAAATACAACTTGCATAGGGTTTTGAATATGAAATAATTTTGCTAATAACTCCCTGGTTTGATAAACAATCCGTCCAGATTCTAATGCCATTTTATGCCCTGACCTACCAGGATTAGCGCAATTTCGCATAACCTTTTCCATAGTAGTATAAACCTCTTCAGGTTTTGGAAAGGTCGTAGCAGCATTATCAAAGTATATAGTCATACCTCCACCTCTTTATACCATATTAAAAAATTCTTTATCAATTCATTTATACAACTAAAGTCACAAGTATTTTCGGCTTGTTAATAAAATACATATCTATAGTTTAACTGATTGTGCTAGTTGATCTTTCTGATGATCTATGATTGCCTCTACTGTAGATAGTTTTCGTTTATAGAAATATCCATTCTTAATGGTTACAAAATGGACTTTTTCCGAAACAGCAACTTAGAGTCCCTTTTTATCCCTTGATTTTCTAAAAGTAAAAGGAGGATACTTGTGAAACTGCATCGGAAAGATATCTATCCTCTCAAAATTTTCTTTTAGTGAACTACTCACCACTTAGCTAAACCTATGGTTCTTAACGCTTGAAATGGGAGCTTCTTGGGAAGAGAGCATACTTGATTGATAGTGGCACACACCATAATCAGCGGTTTCTCTTATTTACCAAGCTATCCCCGCAGTACCTGTGGTTGTTGTTTCTCTAGTCTATGCTAGGGCATGTAATCTTAAGCCTTCGGCCAGAATATTTTTAGCAGCGTTTATATCTCGGTCATGGTGTGCACCACATTTTTGACAAGTCCATTCTCGAATGTTGGGATCTTTCTTACCGTCTTGGTGCCCACATTCAGAACAAATCTGATAGGAAATTTCATTTTCTTACTAGAATCTTGTTTGCCCTTCTCATATGCTTTCATTCTATCATCAAGCATTGGATTGTAGACCTTACGGACACAACCAAAAGATTTCCCAAAGAATAATTCTTGCTTTTGTGTTGAGTAGATTCTAAATTTATACGCTTTTAGTCGTTCCATAAGGTTCACCTACTCTCTATTTATTATTTTTCCCTTGATTTTCGATATATTTTTTGATGACTTCTATTGGCGCACCACCAGTTGTAAGAAGGTAATAACTTTTAGACCAGAACATTTCTTTCCAAAGATATCTTTTCACTCTTGGGAAATCACGCTTTATCATGATTCCACTCAACTAATGTGATGTGACTTAGCATATTCTGATATTTTATCCTCTATTACTTTTCTACGATATTTCGTGACAAAAGCAAGATGATAATGCAGCAAGAACACTGAATGGTTATTACTATCTAATTTCATTGTTATATCATCTCATTTCACATTATAACGGATTATAACATAAATCAAAAGAAAAGGTGATTCGTCAACCACCTATAGAAGTGGGTGACTTCTCGCCGATTACATTAAATGCTAGATAAATCTTCCTCTTTTTCATTATCTAATGTTTCACGTGAAACCATTTTCCCATGTCTTGATTTGCCAAAGAAAACACTCCCTATAAATACTCCCAATCCTACCAATAGAAAATCTATAAAATATATAAAATAGCCGTTCACTACTAATCCACTACCCACTACCAACTGACTTATAAAAGAAAAGGGACGATGCCAAAATAATGTTGGCCCACCAAAAACATAAAAAGCGTTCCATGCTGTCAATCTATCAACAGCACCTAAAGATATTGAGAAAACATTAGAAAGTATAGCAAAAAATGCCGCTGGTAAAATAGAAATAATAGCTGTAATAGTTCCCGTCCTATAAATATTATCTTTATCATGTTTAGTAGATATTACTCCTATGTAAGACCAAAATATTAATGTTATAGCAAATATAAAAAACAAAATTATATTTTTCAATCCATCATAAAAAGACAATGATTGAAAATTTTCCACTAAAGACATCAGTATAGATGTGATAAAAGATAAAAGTATGTGTCCTAAATTTCCTATCACTGCACTCTTTACCATAGAATTATCCTTCCTTTTCTTATTCATAATGTTCATCCTCTCTATGATTATTTCGAAATTTAGTGTCAAAGAACTTCAACTTATATTCTATCATAATATTAGAACCTTTCCAATTCTCTTCATCCGTGAGGCTGTAATTGATACTTGTTCAAATCCTGTACAGATTATTTTGTTTACTAGTTCCTATGTATCTTTTCCTACTTTTCTCCATCCTTCGTAAGCTACTGCTACTTTCATTTCAAGTTTCTTTCCTGATTTAGGCCTATCTTTTCTCTGAATATTTATATATATTCCATCTGCTTCTTCGAAAAGAAGGGATACTTGGTTTTCACCTATTGTTTGATTGTTTTCTAATATTTCTACTTGTTTTTCTTCCTTTCTTTTATCTTTTCTCCTAAGGCCTGTACAATATTACAAACTCCCCCATGACTTATACTTTGCCCCATTAGTTCTGTTATATTTTTTGCTGTGTTTCTAAAAGAGAAAATGCAAATATTTTCTACTACTTTTCCTGCTAAATTTGTTGAGATGAATCCTATGGTATCAAATCTTAACTTTTTATCTAATAAAAAAATCTCTATTAAGCAAATATTCTCTTTTATAGCCTTTTTATCTCAAAAGGATAAAATTATACATCTTTCTAAAAATAATGGCTTAAAATCAAAATATAAAGGTGGTATTTTTTATTCTATTTCTAAATTTTAGGAAATTTTCCTTTATATTTTATATTTCATGAAATCCTCCATTTCTTAAAAAATTATCCACCAATTGTGCAACTTCAAATTGATGATGGATTTCATTATGATTATAAGGAAGAGTAATAGAGTCTGTGCTTCCTTCATATTTGGTAGAATATAACTCTACTCTACCGTCGTTTTCACCCCGAATCAACTTTCCAAGGATTAGATCACTTTTATTTCCCGCAATTATCCCTATTTCAATATCTTTCCTATCTTTTATCTTTAATTTCTCTACATTTTCTGGTGTTAAAGATTTTAAGGTTTTAAAAATAGTAACAAGTATAGGAAGTCTTTTAGAAGCAATATCTGCCAATTGACATCCCTTATTGGGAGTGCTGATAAGTACACACCTATGTATCCTATGTATATCCTTAGTATTAGATAAGAACATTCGTATTATTAATCCCCCTGCACTATGTCCTACCAAACTAACCTTCTCATCTTCCTGAAAGGAATCTAGTATTTCCTTCATTTTTGTTTGAAAGCAAGTATAAGCATATTTAATTTCATGAAAAGTTAAAGGCAAATCTATAACGATCCCTTCATACCCTAGCTTTTCTAAATTTTTCTTTAAATCCATTACATCCCTATGGTTTTTAAAATATCCATGGACTAAAATTACTTTTTTATACATTGAACACCTCATAGAATTCTATATTTACAGGTAGTTTGTTTTTACATTCTTATAATATGAAGTTGTAAGGATAATTGTTTCACGTGAAACAATTATTGACTTTTCAGGCAATCACAGGTGGCTCCTAAGATTACATTCGTCTAATATAAATTTTCATTGCAAAAAAGGAACTTTAGCAAATCAAAATTTAATAGTACAATAAATAATATTAGGATGAGGAAATTACACAAATAAGATTTTTCTCAAACACCAATGTGTGCTTCACCATATACTGTATATGATTATCCTATTACATTCTAGATATAGCTGTCTCTTATACACATCTGACGCTGCCGACGATCTTACGCG
>USMD01000054.1 GCA_900555725.1 uncultured Garciella sp.
GATTTCTGCCTGTCTCGTGGGCTCGGAGATGTGTATAAGAGACAGGTATACAATATACACTGCTTAAATTTACCAAAAAAATTTTAAAATAGTTGAGGTCAATAAACACTTCAGCGTCTCTTAGTTTATGAATTACAAAAGCTGTTGTGTAACTATTATTTATAAGGAGGTCTAATAATGGCAAGAAAAATGAAAACCATGGATGGAAATACAGCTGCTGCATATATTTCCTATGCTTTTACAGATGTAGCTGCAATTTTCCCTATCACTCCTTCATCTCCTATGGCAGAGTCAGTAGATGATTGGGCTGCCCATGGTCAAAAAAACATCTTTGGTCAACCAGTTGAAGTAGTAGAAATGCAATCAGAGGGAGGTGCTTCAGGAGCAGTTCATGGTTCATTACAATCTGGAGCACTTACTACAACTTACACTGCTTCACAGGGTCTGCTTTTAATGATTCCTAATATGTATAAAATAGCAGGGGAATTACTCCCTGGGGTATTCCATGTAAGTGCCAGAGCCCTTGCAAGTCACGCACTTTCTATTTTTGGGGATCATCAAGACGTTATGGCTACAAGACAAACTGGATTTGCTCTTTTAGCAACTAATAGCGTACAAGAAGTTATGGATTTAGCCGCAATAGCTCATTTATCAGCCATTAAAACACATGTTCCATTTTTACATTTCTTTGATGGATTTAGAACATCCCATGAAATTCAAAAAGTGGAAGTACTTGAATATGATGAATTGGCAAAATTAGTAGATTATGATGCTCTACAAGCTTTTAGAAACAAAGCACTAAATCCAGAGCATCCTGCACAAAAAGGTACAGCACAAAACCCTGATGTTTATTTCCAATCTAGGGAAGCTGCGAATATCTTTTATGAACAAGTACCGGATGTAGTAGCAGATTATATGAAAGAAATCACAAAACTTACAGGAAGAGAATACAAGCCATTTGATTATTATGGAGCACCAGATGCCGATCGTGTTATCGTAGCAATGGGTTCTGCAGTAGAAGCAATCGAAGAAACCATTGATTACTTAATGGAAAAAGGAGAAAAAGTAGGAGTTATCAAAGTAAGATTATACAGACCATTCTCTGAAAAATACTTCTTTGATGTGTTCCCAAGTACTGTTAAGAAAATTGCTGTATTAGATAGAACAAAGGAAATTGGATCTATTGGAGAACCACTATATTTGGATGTAAGATCTTTATTCTTTGGTAAAGAAAATGCACCAGTTGTTGTTGGTGGTAGATATGGTTTAGGTTCTAAGGATACTACTCCTTCTCAAATCTTAGCTGTATATGAAAACTTAAAACAAGAACAACCTAAAAATGGATTTACCATTGGTATTGTAGATGATGTTACCAATACTTCCTTAGAAGTAAAAGAAAAAATCAATGCTGCTCCAGAAGGAACTATTCGATGTAAATTCTGGGGATTAGGTTCTGATGGAACAGTAGGGGCAAACAAAAACGCTATCAAGATCATTGGAGATAATACTGATATGTATGCTCAAGGATATTTTGATTATGATAGTAAAAAATCTGGTGGTCTTACTGTTTCTCACTTAAGATTCGGTAAAAAACCAATTAAATCCACTTATTTAATCGATGAAGCAGATTTTATTTCATGCTCAACTCAAGCCTATGTAAATCAATATGATTTGCTAAGGGGATTGAGAAAAGGTGGTACATTCCTATTAAATACTACTTGGTCAGAAGAAGACTTAGATAAGAATTTACCAGCTAATATCAAAAGATATATTGCTGAAAATGATATTAAATTCTATATCATCAATGCATCTAAGATTGCCCAAGAAGTTGGACTTGGTAGAAGAACGAACATGATTATGCAAGCTGCTTTCTTCAAACTAGCAAATGTAATTGATATTGATGATGCTGTGAAATACTTAAAGGCTGCAATTCAAAAATCCTATGGTAAAAAAGGTGATCACATCGTTAAGATGAACAACGATGGAGTAGATAAAGGAATTGAAGCCCTTGTTGAAGTAAAAGTACCTCAAGAGTGGGGAGTTGCTGAAACTGAGGCTGCAACAGCAAGCGCAGTGGTACAAAAAGAACTTCCTGAGTTTGTAGAAAAATTACAAATTCCAATGAATAAACAAGCAGGAAATGATCTGCCAGTTTCCGCTTTCAAAGATTATGTAGACGGGGTTTCCCCAGCTGGGACTTCCGCTTATGAAAAGAGAGGTATTGCATTAAATGTTCCTGAATGGCAAGTTGACAATTGTATTCAATGTAATCAATGTTCTTTTGCTTGTCCACATGCAGCAATTAGACCTTTCTTATTAACAGAAGAAGAAGTTCAAAAGGCACCTGAATCCTTAAGTACAAAGAAAGCTGTTGGAAAGGGATTATCTGATTATAGCTTTAAAATCCAAGTTTCTACACTAGATTGTACTGGATGTGGAGTTTGTGCGGAGGTTTGTCCTGCTAAAGAAAAAGCTTTAGTAATGAAGCCTTTAGATACCCAAGAAGTAGAAATAGCAAATTGGAATTATATTACAGAAAAGGTTCCTTATAGAGATAATCTAGTTTCTAAAGATACTGTAAAAGGTAGCCAATTCTGCCAACCATATTTAGAGTTCTCAGGAGCTTGTGCAGGTTGTGGAGAAACTCCTTATGCAAAAGTAGTAACTCAATTATTTGGAGATAGAATGCTTATCGCCAATGCTACAGGATGTTCCTCTATCTGGGGTGGATCTGCGCCTTCTAACCCATATACAACCAATGCAGAAGGAAGAGGACCTGCCTGGGCTAACTCTCTATTTGAAGATAATGCTGAATATGGATATGGTATGGCAGTAGCAAGTAAAAAACTTAGAAATACGATTAAAAACTATCTAGAAGAATTGATGGCTGAAGATGAATCCATTAAGGAAGCAGGAAAGGCATGGATTGATACCATGGAAGACGGAGAAGCTTCTAAAGAAACTTCTGTAAAATTGGTAAAAGCCCTAGAAGGATACAAAGGCAACAACGATAAAGTACAATTTATCCTAAACAACAAAGACCAATTAGTCAAAAAATCTGTTTGGATCTTTGGTGGAGACGGATGGGCCTATGATATTGGATATGGTGGATTGGATCATGTATTAGCTTCTGGAGAAAACGTAAATGTATTAGTAATGGATACAGAAGTATACTCTAATACTGGTGGTCAATCTTCTAAAGCTACTCCAACCGCAGCTGTAGCTAAGTTTGCATCTTCTGGTAAGAAAACGAAGAAGAAAGACCTTGGTGCAATGGCTATGACTTATGGCTATGTATATGTAGCACAAGTTGCTATGGGAGCTAATCAAAACCAATTCCTAAAAGCTATCCGTGAAGCAGAAAGCTATGATGGACCATCCCTAATTATTGCCTATGCTCCATGTATTAACCACGGCTTAAAAGCTGGTATGAATAAGTCTCAAGCCCAAGAAAAATTCGCAGTAGAAACTGGATATTGGCATCTATATAGATTTAATCCAGAGTTGGCTAAAGAAGGTAAGAATCCATTTAGCTTAGACTCTAAAGAGCCAGCAAAAGATTTCCAAGAATTTTTAAACAGCGAAGTAAGATATACTTCCTTGAAGAAAACATTCCCAGAAATCGCAGAGCAGCTATTTGCTAAGACAGAAAAAGATGCAAAAGAAAGATACGAAAAATACAAGAAAATGGCTCAAGCAGAGTAATAGATGAATAAAAAGTACTGTAGGTTATCATAACCTACAGTACTTTTTTATTTTAGGATTTCCTATTATTAAATTTTGTCATGAACTTAAAAGGGCATATGTGATGGATCTTTGCCTTGTTGAAAAAATGTTGAAGATTTATAATGAAATTAGTAGAATAAAGGAAGTTTTATAACAAAATGATTCAGCATATAAAAATAGGTTTAAGGGGGGATAACATGTCAAGTTTAGAAAGTGATATGAAAATAAAAAAAGGGAAAAAGCAAGAACATCTCCAAAAATTTGGCCGCTTTCTCAGTGGTATGGTTATGCCAAATATGAGTGCGTTTATAGCTTGGGGAATTATTACGGCATTATTTATTTCCACAGGTTGGATTCCTAATGAATATTTGGCAAAATTAGTAGATCCAATGATCAAATATCTTCTTCCACTTTTAATAGGTTATACTGGTGGTAGAATAGTAGGAGGAAATAGAGGCGGAGTACTTGGGGCTATTGCTACCATGGGAGTGATTGTTGGTTCTACAGTAACTATGTTTTTAGGAGCCATGATCATGGGGCCTGTTGGTGGATTTGTTATCAAAAAGTTTGATGAATGGATAGAAGGAAAAGTTCCGGCAGGATTTGAAATGTTAGTAAATAATTTTTCAGCAGGGATTATTGGTGCAATTCTTGCAATTATTGCTTATTCTGGAGTAGGTCCTGTTGTACAAACATTAAATAATCTTTTAAAAGTGGGAGTTGAAGCTATTGTTGGTGCAGGATTACTTCCCCTCAGTTCAGTATTTATTGAACCTGCTAAGATTTTATTTCTGAATAATGCTATTAACCATGGTGTATTGGGGCCAATAGCAATACAAGAGGCCGAAGAATTTGGAAAATCTATATTTTTCCTAATGGAAACGAATCCAGGACCAGGACTTGGAGTGCTTCTTGCTTATTGGATGTTTGCAAAAGGAACCATAAAACAATCAGCACCAGGAGCAATGATTATCCATTTCTTGGGTGGAATACATGAAATATACTTTCCCTATGTTCTTATGAATCCAGCATTATTACTGGCAGTCATAGCAGGGGGAGTAAGTGGAATGTTTATCTTTGATTTATTAGGAGCAGGACTTATTGCTACTCCATCTCCAGGAAGTATATTTGCACTTATCGCAATGACGCCAAAGGGCGGATATTTATCCGTATTAGCTGGAGTTGTTGTATCAGCAATTGTATCTTTCTTAATAGCAGCATACTTTGTTAAGAGAAGTGCAAACAAATTGGATCAATCAGAATTAGACCAAGCAAAAGATAGAGTTCAAGAGTTTAAAAATGTGTCAACTAAGAAAAAGGTGAATAAAATTATATTTGCTTGTGATGCAGGAATGGGCTCTAGTGCTATGGGAGCTACTACTCTTAGAAACAAATTTAAAAAAGCAGGATTGAATATAGAGGTTATTCATTGTGCTGTAGATGAAATACCATCTGATGCAGAAATTGTAATTACTCATGAAAGTTTAACAGACAGAGCAAAAGATAAGGCTCCAAAGGCTGAGCACATATCTATAAAGAATTTTATAAGTAGTCCAGAGTATGATGCCTTGGTAAAAAGATTATCCTAGTATAAAAATCATGAACATTTGGCAGTAGAAATGATTTTCCTGCCATTTGTTTCATAGCAAGGTGGGAAATATGGGTAAAAAGAAAATTACTCAAAGGCAAAGAAAAATATTGAAAAATATATGCGATGAAAGTGGATATATCACCATGTCTGACATTGCTAAAAAATTAAATATAAGTCCTAGGACAGTATTAAGAGAACTTAAAAATATGGAAGAATGGGTGAAGGATTATGAATGTACTTTAGATAAAAAACCAGGTGTGGGAATCAAATTAATAGGAAGCGTTGAAAACAAAAAGAAAATCTTGGATAGACTAGAAAAAGGTAGCTATATAAAAAATTATTCTGCAAGGGAAAGACAAGTAGTAATTCTCTGGGAATTACTTCAGGAGAAAGAGCCAGTAAAAATTTTTAGCTTCGCCCATTCTTTTCATGTTACGGAAGGAACATTAAGTCATGATTTAGATAGAATACAATATTGGCTTAAAGATTATCATCTAGAATTGATAAGAAAACCGGGACTAGGGATCTATATTCAGGGGTCTGAAAGGGAAATCCGAAGAGCAATGATCAATTTGATCTATGAAAACATCGATGAGATTCAACTTTTAAACTTAATCAGAAAAAATTTATCCCTTGAAGTAGATACTAGGGAAAAACTTTTAAATCTTATTGAAAAAGATACCATTCAAAAACTAGCGAATTTGATTATGGAAATAGAAGGACAACTCCCTTATCGGTTAGCTGATAATGCCTATATAGGATTATTAGTTCATTTAGCGTTAGTTGTACAAAGGATACGACAAAATGAAAAAATAAGTATGGATAAAGCCTCTTTAGATAATCTAAAAAATTATAAAGAATTTCAAACCGCTAAAGATTTAGGGATCAAAATTGCACAGACATTTCATATAGAAATTCCAGAAGAGGAAATAGGCTATATCACCATGCATCTAAGGGGATCAAGGTTTTTTCAAAAAGAACATAAAAATCATCCCTTAGAGGATTTAGCAAAAGAAATGCTCAAGATAGCAGAAGCGGAAACAGGAAGTTTTTTAGAGCAAAATGAGCAATCTATCTTCTGGCTTGCCAGTCATCTTGAAACAGCAATCAATCGACTAAAGATGAAAATGGATATAAGAAATCCATTGCTTGATGAAATAAAAAAATATTATTCAAAGCTTTTTCACTTAGCAGAAAAATGCATTGTACCTGTTGAAAAGCAATTTGGTATAAAGATGCCCGATTCAGAGATCGCTTATATTGCTATGCACTTAGGTGCAGTATTAGGAAGAAAAAACTTATCAAAAAAACACTATAGAGTGGTTATTGCCTGTGCTACGGGGATAGGGACCTCAAGCCTTCTTGCTGCAAGGATTGAAGAAGAATATACAAACATTCAGGTAACAGAGATTATCTCTTCTTTAAATATCAAAGAAGAAGAATTACACCAGAAAGGGATAGATTTTATTATTTCCACTGTGCCTATAGAATTATCAAAGATTCCTGTAGTGGTAGTAAATCCATTATTTTTTGAAAAAGATAAGAAATTAGTGGATTATTGTATAGAAAAGCTGAAAAATAAACCGATCTATTATCATCAAAATAGTGTGGATTCTTATAATTTAAAGGAAAAGCTTTCTCAAATCTATTCCTATACGGAAGGGATCCTTCAAATTTTAAACAACTTTTTTCTACTTCATTATGATGAGTTTAACAGTATAAGCGAAATCATTGATGAAGTAAGCCATAAAGTTTCCCAGCAGGAGAAGGAAATCATTCAAATCAAAAAGGATTTAATGGCAAGGGAAGAGTATGGCAGTACCATTTTAACAGGACTTCATTCGATCCTTCTCCATTGTAAAACCTCAGGAGTTAAACAATTGTTTTTTGGGGCAGTAAAGATGGAAACCGATTTATGGATTGAAAATGCAGAGGAAGAAAAAGAAGCCGTAAATCTTGCAATTATATTGCTTGTCCCCCAAAATTGTAATAAACCACAAATAGAAATTGTGAGCTTTATCAGTTCAAAACTCATTGAAGATCCAGATTTTTTACAAGATTTAAGAGAGGGTAAAAAAGAAAAAGTTTATCAAAAGTTAAACAATTTACTAGACAATTTTTATCAAACAAAGACAAATAAATGATTTATCAATATTAATGCAACAGAAAAGGAGAAAGACAACATGAGTTTTAAACTTTTTTCAAGTTTAGGCAACAAAAGGAAGAAAAAGGAAATATTATTAAAAGAAAATATTAGATTAAATCTAAATTCAGTCAATAAATATGAAGCGATAAAAATGGCTGGAAAAATTTTAGTGGATCATGGGTATGTAGAAGAAAGCTATATTGAAGCTATGATTGAGAGAGAAGAGGATTTAAGTACCTACATTGGAAATGGTATAGCGATTCCCCATGGAGTAGGGAGAGCCAGAAAATTCATAAAAAAATCTGGGATTGTCATCCTTCAGTTTCCAGAAGGAGTGGATTTTGGAGAAGAAAAGGCCTATTTAATCATAGGAATTGCAGGGGTAGGAGAGGAACATTTACAGATTCTCTCTAATATTGCTACTGTGATTGGTGAGGGAGATCCAGATAAAATAGGAAAGCTTAAAACAACAAAGGACGTGAATGATATTTATGAAACCTTCACAGCCAGTTAATTTCATTACTGTAACATTAAACCCTGCAATAGACAAGACAGTAGAGATCCATGATTTCAAAATAGGCAGTGTAAATAGAATATCTTCTATAAGAATAGATGCAGGTGGAAAAGGAATCAATGTATCAAAAGTAATTCAATATTTAGGGGGAGAAAGCAAGGCACTAGGAGTCCTTGCAGGGAAGAATGGTGAATTTATAAAAGATTCTCTGGATCATTTACAGATTAAAAATGATTTTGTATTTATCCCAGGGGAAACCAGAACAAACTTAAAAATTATCGATCCTTTCCATCATACCAATACAGATATTAATGAACCGGGATGTGCAGTGTCAGAAAAAGATTTAGCTAAAGTCCAAGAAAAAATCTTACAATCTATTCATAAAGATGCAGTATTGATTTTATCTGGAAGTGTACCTAAAGGGATCTCTAAAAATATTTATGCATCCTGGATAAAAAAAGCTAAGGAACAGGGAGCAAAGAGTATCTTAGATGCGGATGGTGAATTGTTAAAGGAAGGATTAAAGGCAGGTCCTTATCTAGTGAAACCCAATATTCATGAGCTAGAAGAACTTTGTGGGAAAGGTCTGAAAAACCTAAAGGATATAATTAAAGCCTGTGAAATATTTTTTCATTATGGAACGAAAAAGGTAGTTGTGTCCTTAGGAAAAGAGGGAGGATTATTTGTCAGCCAAAAAAACATTCTTTATGCTGAAGGACTTAAGGTACCCGTTCAAAGTACAGTAGGAGCCGGAGATTCTATGGTTGCAGCTTTAGCATTAGCCATAGAGAGAAATTACTCATTAGAAGAGACTGTGGCATTATCTATGGCTGTTAGCGCTGCAAATGTCATGACCTCAGGAACAGAACCTGCAGAGTGCAAAGATATTTTAAAGTTAAAAGATAAAGTAAAAATACAATATATACAAAAAGGGAGATAATGACTATGAAAACTAAAGCAGTTAGATTGTATGGAGCAAATGATTTACGATTAGAGGAGTTTGAACTTCCAGAAATAAAGGATGATGAAATATTAGTAGAGATTGTATCCGATAGTGTCTGCATGTCAAGCTATAAATGTGCCATACTTGGAGAAAAACATAAGAGAGTTCCTAAAGACGTACATGAAAATCCAGTTATCATTGGACATGAATTTGCAGGAAATATCGTAAAGGTGGGAAAAGATTGGAAAGATCAATTTAAGCCAGGAACAAAATTTGCCCAACAGCCAGCGTTAAATTATAAAGGAAGTATGGCATCCCCTGGATACTCCTATATGTATTTTGGTGGAGATGCTACTTATGCCATAATCCCTAGAGAAGTTATGGAAATAGGTTGCCTTTTAAATTATAGAGGAGAGGCCTATTATGAAGCTTCTCTTGCAGAACCAATGTCATGTATCATTGGCGCCTTCCATGCAAATTATCATACAAAAATGGGAGAATATGTTCATCACATGGGAATAAAAGAAGGTGGAAAATTAGCGATACTAGCTGGAGCAGGGCCAATGGGATTAGGAGCAATAGATTATGCCCTTCACTGTGATAGAAAACCAGGACTTATTGTAGTCACTGATGTAGATGAAAAAAGATTAAAAAGAGCAGAGAAAATATTTACAGAGGAAGAAGCTCAAAAAAGTGGGGTTGAGTTAATATTTGTGAATACAAAACACATAAAAGATCCTGTTTCCCACTTAATGAAGCTTACTGGAGGAACAGGTTTTGATGATGTATTTGTTCTTACACCAATAAAATCCGTTGTAGAACAAGGAAACAAAATTTTAGGGAGAGATGGGTGCTTAAACTTTTTCGCAGGACCAACGGATACTGAATTTTCTGGAGAAATAAACTATTATGATGTACATTATGCTTCCACTCATATTATGGGAACAACAGGTGGAAATACAGATGATTTAATAGAATCCTTAAGACTTACTGAGCAAAAGAGAATTAATCCGGCAGTTATGGTAACCCATATAGGAGGAATGAATTGTGTTACAGATACTACCCTAAACCTGCCTAATATTCCCGGGGGAAAGAAACTCATCTATACACATATTGAAATGGAACTAACTCCTATCGAAGATTTTGAAGAAAAAGGGAAGAAAGATCCACGATTTGCAAAATTAGCCGAAATAGTCAATGAAAACAGAGGATTATGGTGTTCTGAAGCAGAGAAATACCTCTTGGAAAATTGGAAATAAGATAGAAAAGAATAGTATTTATAGTATTCTAGAGATTATCTATAAAATTGAAATCTCCTTTCTGATGAAAATTAATAAATAATAGAAAATCAGAAAGGAGATTTTTATAAGTATATTATTATGAAAGTTAATGGCACAAAATAAAAGAAAAGGGGATAGTGATATGAAAGTTAAAGATATTGCAGGGATTATTGATCATACTCTATTGAAACCATTTGTAAGGAATGAAGATTTTAAAAAACTATGTGAGGAAGCGATGAAATACAATTTTAAAATGGTAGCTATTAATCCTGCAGTAACAGATCTATGTAAAAAATACTTGGAAGGTTCAGAGGTAAACGTAGGAGCTGCTATAGGATTTCCTTTAGGACAAACAACTTTAGAATGCAAGCTTTATGAAACCCAAGATGCAATTAATAAAGGTGCTGATGAAATCGATTATGTAATTAATATTGTAGAAGTTAAAAATGGGAATCTAGAATATATTGAAAAAGAGATGAGAGGTATTGTAGAAATTTGTAAAAAGTCTAATGTGATATCAAAAGTAATTTATGAAAACTGCTATCTGACGGATGAAGAAAAAATAAAAATAAGTGAGATAGCCTTAAAAGTAAAGCCAGATTATATAAAGACATCTACAGGTTTCGGAATATCTGGGGCAACCTTAGAAGATGTAAAATTAATGAAGTCTATAGTGGGAAATGAAATTAAAGTCAAAGCTGCTGGGGGAATAAGAGATCTAAAAACAGCATTGGATATGATTCAAGCAGGAGCAGAACGTTTAGGTACAAGTTCAGGGGTTAAGATCATGGAGGAATTAGCTGAATATCATGGAGATGTTTCATTAGAAGAATTATTTAAAGAGAAAGAAAGATAATATTAATCTCAGATGATTTTATAAGTCTAAAAAAGAGTGCTTAAACTAGCCAAGATAGGGAGGAGACTCATGACAAGAATAAATGTTTGTTTGATTGGTACAGGGAGAGCTGGAATGATTCATGCGAATAACTTTAAAGGCAGTGTTCCAAATGCTCAAATCTTTTCAGTTTGTGATCCAAATGAAACTATAGCATTAGATGCAGCAAAAAAATTAGGCGTTGACGTTATTTATCATAATTATGAGGAAGCAATAGCGGATAAAAGAATTGATGCAGTTATTATTGCAACACCAACAAAATTCCATAGAGAAATAGCTGTTAGTGCAGCAAATGCTAAAAAACATATTTTGTGTGAAAAACCTATGGCAATGAATAAACAAGAATGCGATGAAATGATAAAAACGGCTAAAGATAACAATGTAAAGCTACAAATTGGATTTATGAGAAGATTTGATGAAAACTTTCGAGAGGCGAAAAAGATTGTGGATTCTGGTGAAATCGGAGAAGTAGTACTTATTAAATCACATACGAGGGGTCCGAGTAAACCAAGGGAATGGATGTTTGATATTAAGAAAAGTAATGGACCTCTTGCAGAAGTAAATAGTCATGATATTGATACAATCAGGTGGTTTGCTCAGAATGAAGTTAAAAGTGTATATGCTATAGGAGGAAATTTTAGAAATAAGGAAATTTCAGAAAGATATCCTGATTTCTATGATAATGTAATTATGAATGTTGAATTTGAAAATGGGATTCAAGCTTGCGTAGAAGGAGCACAATATGTGAAATATGGATATGACGCAAGGGTTGAAGTTCTAGGAACAGAAGGATTAATATGTATTGGAGATATACACGAAAAAAAGGTATTAACGTGTACGAAGAACAAAAAACTAAAAAGACCTACAATGCAAAGCTGGACTTATCTATTTAAGGATGCATACTTATCAGAAGACATTAGTTTTATCAATGCAATCATTAATGATTTAGAAGTAGAAAGTACAGGTGAAGATGGGAGAAAAGTAGTTCAGATTGTAAAGGCTGGAAACGAATCCATTATAAAGAAAGAAGTTATTTATTTGGATCATTTTGCAGAATAGTTGGAAATAATTGTTTTAGTAATAGGATTAGAAGGTATGTAATGAAGCATTTTATAGTAGATACTTTGTAAATAGATGGATAAGAGGATCAAGGGGAAAATCGTTAAACACAATAATATTTATTATTAGGTGTATTAAAATAGGAAATTGTGGATATTAAATGATATTATTTTTGTAATCGATTAAAAAATTATCAATATCAACGGTTGTAGACTTTGCAATAATTTAGTCATTAATCTTAAGGGGGGAAAATATGCAAACAGCATTAGGTAGATAATTTTATCTCTACTAATGTATATGATGAAATTGTGTGCAAGCTAAAGAAAAAAGAGGCTAAACAGAAAGTACAATTACTACTTTTAAAGAAAAATATTTTAATGAATCAAAATTTGCACTCTCCAGAGGAAGCTATAAATATTATTTCAAAGATTATGATTGAAGATGGCTACGTTACAGAAAAATACAGAGATGGTATGCTCAAAAGAGAAAAAGATACATCTACAAATTTAGGGAATGGGATAGCTATACCACACGGAACATTGGAATCTAAAAAAGAAATTCTTCATTCGGGTCTTGTTGTTCTAGTCAGTCCTGATGGAGTAAAATGGGATAATGGTCCAGAGGTAAAATTAATTATAGGTATTGCAGGGGCGGAAGATGAAGATTTAAATATACTCTCTAATATAGCTTTAAAACTTCAGGATCAACAGGCCATTGAGGATTTAATAAATAAGCAAAATGTAGAAGAAATTTATTTTATATTGACAAAAGAAAATACTGCTTCACAAGGGCTGTCTCTTATACACATCTGACGCTGCCGACGATCTTACGCGT
>USMD01000055.1 GCA_900555725.1 uncultured Garciella sp.
GAGATGTGTATAAGAGACAGATACAATTTTATGTAATTTCTGGTAATTTTAAGCAGAGTGGATAAAATTGTGCATAAAAATAAAAAATAGAACATATAAAATAAAATTATCCACAATTGTGTATAAAAGATATAAACAAAGGAAAAAAAAAGAGACTATTGTAATTATGCCATAATTAAAGAAATTTAAACATGTTTCTATTATTTGTACACAATTTATCACAATTTAATCACATAATTATCCACAATTTGTGTATAGTTTGTGGATAATATGGATAAAATCATAGAGTTATCAACAATCTTTTTATATAATAACAAATAATACTACTCTTAGCAATAATTATCCACAAAAAATAAAAAAGTGGATAAAATTATCCACAAATTTATCTTGCCATCCTTTTTTTTGTTTTTTGCTTTAAAGTTTTTCTTAGTTAGAATATTTCTAGAAATAGGCTTTTGGAGGTTTTTTTTCTTGACAGTAAGCAGGGGAAAAGATATAATTTATTAGTAAAACTTTATATTGACTACCAATGAAATCTATAATTCTATATAATTATAGAAATGAGGAGGTGCATTGTTTTGAAAAGAACCTATCAACCAAAAAAAAGACAGAGAAAAAAGGAACATGGTTTTAGAAAAAGAATGTCTACATTATCAGGTCGTAATGTATTAAGAAGGAGAAGAAAGAAAGGTAGAAAAGTATTGTCAGCATAGAGGCCGCAGATTGGTGGCCTTTTTCTACACCTTAATTTTTGTAAAATGAAAATAGGTATTAGGTATAAGGAGAATATTTTTATTATTTATCCATGGGTTATTGGAGGAATTATTGATACAATGGAATATACTTGTTCATTAAAAAAAAATCAAGATTTTAAACGTATATATAATAAGGGAAGGTCCTATGCCAATGGATTGCTGGTGACTTATTATCTACCGAATCAAAGGGATTATAATAGACTTGGACTCAGCGTCAGCAAAAAGGTCGGAAATAGTGTTGTTCGCAATAGGGTAAAAAGAAGGATTCGAGAAAGTTATCGATTAAATGAAGTAAAAATAAAAAAAGGCTATGATATTATTTTGATTTCCAGAGTAAAAGCCAATCAAGCAGATTTTAAGTCTATCGAAAGGGCATTGATTCATTTGATGAAAAAGGTCCATCTTTGGCAAAATCAAAAAAAGTAAGGTGAAAATTTGTGATCAAGAAGATAGCCTTATGTGCAGTGCGCTTTTATCAGAAGTGTATTTCTCCCATGTTACCTAAAAGCTGTAGATTTTATCCTACATGTTCTCAATATACCTATGAAGCAATAGAAAAATATGGGGTAAATAAAGGTATCTATTTAGGGGTAAAAAGGATTTTAAAATGTCATCCATTTCATCCTGGTGGATACGATCCCTTACCTTAGATGAAATAAAATACGAAACAATAGGGGGTACGATTGGTGTCTTTTATATATGAACTTTTTGGACAAATTTTATATTGGATTTATTCAGTGATAGGAAATTATGGAGTATCTATTATTTTATTTACTGTTTTAGTAAGGCTTCTTATGATTCCTCTTACCAAAAAACAAACTGATAATACAAAAAAGATGCAGGAAATTCAACCAAAACTTCAAGAAATCCAAAAGAAGTATGCAAATAATAAAGAAAAGTTAAATAGAGAATTGCTAAAATTATACAATGAATATGATTATAAGCCCACAGCTGGATGTTTACCTTTATTAATCCAACTTCCCATTATTTATGGATTATTTAGGGTATTACAACAGCCTGAGGTATATGTATTTCCAGAGGGATATAATGTAGTTCACAATTTCTTATGGATTTCCGATTTGGCAAAACCTGATCCATATTATATATTGCCTATCCTAGCTGCAGTATTTACTTATTTTTCTATGAATATGACTGTTGCTCAAAATACCTCCAGTGATGATACTGCGGCTCAAACTCAAAAAATGATGAATATGATTATGCCCTTTATGATTGGATGGATCAGTCTTAAATTTCCAGCGGGACTTGCTCTATATTGGGTGATAACGAATCTAATACAAGTGGTACAACAATCTATCATTTTAGGTAAGTTTTCCAGAAATAAGGAGGCATCTAGGTAGTATGAAAAAAATAATTACTACAGGGAAAACCATTGAAGAGGCAATTGAAAATGGCTTAAAAGAGTTGCAAGTGGATAGGGATCGGATAGAGACAAATGTTTTAGAAGTACCACAAAAAGGCCTCTTTGGTTTATTAGGGAACAAGCAAGCTAAAGTGGAAATTACTTTAAAGGATAATGTAGAAGAGCTTGCTAAGAACTTTTTGTATGAAATACTTGATAAAATGAGGATTAAAGGAAATATTAAGACAGAGCTTTGTGAGAATGTATTAAAGATGGAAGTAGAAGGAACAGATATGGGGATTTTGATTGGAAGAAGAGGAGAAACCTTAGATGCTATTCAGTATTTAATTAGCTTAACCGTTAATAAAGGAAGAGATCAATATATCCGTGTTATGTTAGACACGGAAAATTATAGGACAAAAAGGGAACAAACATTGCAGCAATTGGCAGGTCGTTTGGCCAGTAAAGTAGAAAAAAGCGGAAAAAAGATTACTTTAGAACCTATGAATCCTTATGAAAGAAAAATTATTCACACCCATCTTCAAAATCATCCAAAGGTCACTACCTATAGCGAAGGGGAAGAACCCTATAGGAAAGTAGTGATTACTTTAAGAAAATAATATGATCTTTTATTATATTTTAGGGATGGATATCTTTATTACACTACTTCACAAATGCTCTTTTTTTACTTTTAGAAAAATTAAGAAGCAAAAAAATAAGATCAATGAGAAATCCTAAGGCTTGGAAAACTTTCTTCGGCCAAACAATTCAAACTTTTTAACGGATTTCTCTTTTGTAGTAGGGAAGATGTTTACGATGAGAAATAGCCGTCGAAGAAAACCTAGCTCTCAAAACGTATAAAAAATACGGAAAGGTGCTGGGTTTTTCAATATGTTTCTGTAATGTATAGACTATTTTTTGGTATAATAATTGAATAGAAAGTAGAAGTGATAGGAAATAAAATAAAAAAGGAGAGAGAATATGTATGTACGAAGGTGATACCATTGCTGCTATTTCCACAGCACCTGGGGAAGCAGGGATTGGCATTGTGCGAATGAGCGGCAGTGAGGCTTTTGAAATAGCTCAAAAGATCTTCAGATCTTCTTCAGGAAAGCCTTTTTCTGAACTAAGAAATCGTGAGATCCATCACGGTTTTATTATAGATCCAAAAACCAATCAAAAAATGGATGAGGTATTAGTGAGTAAAATGAAAGCCCCTCATACCTATACAACCGAAGATATTGTGGAGGTCAATTGTCATGGAGGAATTATAGCAGTAAAAAGAATTTTAGAACTACTCCTTAGAAATAGGGCTCGATTGGCACAGCCAGGGGAATTTACCAAAAGGGCTTTTCTCAACGGGAGAATCGATCTTTCCCAGGCGGAAGCGGTAATAGATTTAATTAGTGCAAAAACCGATAAGGGAATGGATGTTGCCTTAGAACAATTGGAGGGAAGTCTATCCCAGCGAATACAGGAAATCCGGGAGATTATTATCAATATGTTGGCTCATATGGAAGCTTCTATAGATTATCCAGAATATGATATTGAAGAGGTAACCTATGATACCCTTTTAAAGGATGCAAAAAAGGTAAAGAAAAAAATTCAAAAACTTTTAGAGACATCGGATACAGGGAAAATTCTTAAGGAGGGCTTAAATACAGTCATTATTGGAAAGCCCAATGTGGGAAAGTCCTCTTTGCTAAACGCGTTGGTAAAGGAAGGACGAGCCATTGTAACAGATGTGCCTGGCACCACTAGGGATATTATTGAGGAATATATTAATATCCGAGGAATTCCTCTAAAAATCATCGATACTGCAGGGATTCGGGAAACTAGGGATGTGATAGAAAAAATAGGGGTGGATAAATCCAAAGAGTTTATGGAAAAAGCTGATCTAATTCTTTTCCTTCTAGACGTTAGCAAAGAATTATCTAAAGAAGATGAATTATTAATTGATTTAGTACAAAATAAAAGGGCTATTATATTATTCAATAAAATAGATTTAGATCCAAAGGTGTCTATAGAAAACCTAAAAAATAGGTTTCAAGGGAAATCTATTATAGAAATCTCTGTCCTAAAGGGAAAGGGATTAGAAAGATTGGAAAATGAAATTGTTGAGATGGTATATGGAGGGCAGGTATCTATAGGAGATACTGGGTTAGTAACCAATGTCCGACATAAGAACCTACTGGAAAATGCTCTAAATAGTATTACCGCTACCATAGGTACTATAGAAAACAATCTTTCCCTAGAATTCATTTCTGTAGATTTAAAGGATTGTTGGGATTATTTAGGACAAGTTACTGGAGACACGGTTTCAGAAGATATTATAGATCAGATTTTTTCTAATTTTTGTATTGGAAAGTAGGAGATACTAGGTGGAATATTTGGCAGGAGAATATGATGTTATTGTAATAGGCGGTGGTCATGCTGGGTGTGAAGCAGCTTTGGCACCGGCGAGATTAGGGTTCAAAACCCTTATGATTACTTTGAGTTTAGATAATATTGCCCATTTACCCTGTAATCCTGCCATAGGAGGAACAGGAAAAGGACATTTAGTAAGGGAAATCGATGCCCTAGGTGGAGAGATGGGAAAAAATATCGATAAAACCTTTATTCAAAATAGGATGTTAAACACAGGGAAAGGACCTGCAGTTCATTCTTTAAGGGCCCAAGCCGATAAGAAAGCTTATCAATTTACCATGAAAAAGGTTTTAGAGGAACAAGAAAATTTAGTAGTAAAGCAAAATGAAGTAAGTAAATTACTTGTGGAGGATGGAAAGATCAAAGGGGTTTTTACCAAAACCGGTGGAATTTTTCATGCACCAACTGTGATTTTAACCACCGGTACCTATCTTAGAGGAAAGATTTTCATAGGAGAAGTAAACTATAACGGAGGTCCCAATGGTTTACAAGCGGCCAATGAACTTTCCTATGATTTAATGGAAAAGGGAATCCAATTGATGAGATTAAAAACAGGTACTCCCGCAAGGATTGATAAAAAGACAGTAGACTTTTCTAAGATGAAGGAACAAAAAGGGGATGAAAGAATTGAACCCTTTTCTTTTACCAATAATCGTTTGGAAAAGGATCAAATTTCCTGTTATTTAACCTATACCAATGAAAGAACTCACCAAGTTATTCGGGATAATCTACATCGTTCTCCTTTATATGGTGGACAAGTAGAGGGGATTGGTCCTAGATATTGTCCTTCCATCGAAGATAAAGTAGTGAGATTTTCTGATAAACCCAGTCATCAGATCTTTATTGAGCCAGAAGGACTAAATACCAATGAATTGTATGTACAGGGGATGTCCTCAAGTCTTCCGGAGGATGTGCAATTAGAGATGCTACGAACAGTACCGGGTCTTGAAAATGTGGAAATGATGAGAACAGCCTATGCCATTGAGTATGATAGTATTGATCCTACCCAATTAAGGCTTTCCTTAGAGTTAAAGACTATTAGCGGCTTATTTTTTGCAGGTCAAATCAATGGGACCTCTGGGTATGAAGAGGCAGCTGCCCAGGGAATTATTGCAGGGATTAATGCTGTGAAATATTTAAAAGAAGAAGAGCCTTTTATTTTGGATCGGTCCCAAGCCTATATTGGGGTATTGATTGACGATATTGTCACCAAGGGAACCAAAGAACCTTATCGGATGATGACTTCTAGGGCAGAGTATCGTCTACTACTTCGTCAAGATAACGCAGACCTTCGATTGACCCCTTTAGGATATGAAATTGGCTTAATTAATAGAGAAAGGTATCAGAAATTTTTGCAAAAGAAACAAGAAATAGAAAAAGAATTAGACCGTTTAAAGAAAGTAATGGTAACTCCAAATCAAGAAGTGCAGAACTTTTTAGTGGAAATTGGGAGTTCTCCAATCAAAAGCGGTATTCCTTTACATGAACTTATGAAACGCCCTCAAATAACCTATGAAAATACTGCTTTTGTAGATCTCCAAAGGCCTAAGATATCAGAGGCGGCAGCAGAGCAGGTGGAAATCCAAATTAAATATGATGGATATATCAAACGTCAATTAAGGCAGGTAGAACAATTTAAAAAAATGGAGAATAAACGTATTCCTGAGGGGATTGATTTTTATGCTATTAAGGGGTTACGAATGGAAGCAAGACAAAAACTAAGTGAAATTCGACCTTATTCTCTAGGACAAGCTTCTAGAATATCAGGGGTGTCTCCTGCGGACATTTCGGTACTTATGATTTATATGGAACAGATGAAAAGGCAAAATGCAAAGGTGGATAGGAAAGATGAGTGATAAAGATCTTATAAGGGAAGGAGCCCGTCAACTGGGAATATTATTGAATCAAAAACAACTGGATCAATTTGAGGAATATAAGGACATTATTTTAGAAGTTAATAAATCCATGAATTTAACTAGTATTACTGAAGATCGAGAGTTTATTATTAAACATTTCTTCGATAGTTTTACACTAGCCAAGGTATATGATTTTAAAGGGGTAAATTCTGTGCTAGATATGGGAACTGGAGCAGGATTGCCTGGAATGGTATTAAAGATTTTATATCCTCAAATCCCATTTGTTTTAGTAGATTCCTTGAATAAACGGATTAAATTTTTAAAGGATGTAGTAGGAAGTTTACATCTTGAAAAGATAGAATGTATTCATGGAAGGGCTGAAGAATTAGGTCAGAATCCTCACTATAGGGAGTCCTTTGATATGGTAGTTTCTAGAGCAGTTGCTAATTTGGCAGTATTATCAGAGTATTGTCTTCCCTTTGTAAATGGGAATGGATTTTTTTTATGCTTAAAGGGGCCTAGGTATAAAGAAGAATTAAAGGAAAGCCAGGGAGCCATTACAAAGTTAGGGGGAAAGCTAGAAAAAGTAGAAAAAATAGAATTACCCTTTAGTGATATAGTTCACTACATTTTGAGAATACAGAAAATCAAACATACATCGACAAAATATCCTAGAAAGCCAGGAAAGCCGGCTAAAAATCCTATAAAATAATCAACGAGAGAGAAAAATGACGATGAAAAGCTTAGGGTTTCTTTTGTTTTTCTTAATATTTAAGAAGGAACAAAGGAATTTTTATCGAATAATATCATAAGTATTCTTTTGGATAAGTTTACAAGTGGGTAACTTAGGAAAGTTGAGAGGAATGATAATATGAAAGAAAATGCGAATATTACGCGGGAAATAGAATACATACCAGTAAATGATATTCGACCAAATCCTTATCAGCCCAGAAAGTATTTTAATCAATCTGCTATAGAAGAATTAGCTGTTTCTATTAAAAATTATGGCATATTGCAACCCTTAAGTGTCCGAAAAATAGGGCAGTCTAGCTATGAATTGATTGCCGGAGAAAGAAGATTAAGAGCTGCAAAACTATTAGAATTAGAAACAGTGCCAGTGATTGTTGTTGAAATTGTAGATCAGGATTCTGCCCTATTAGCATTGATAGAGAACTTGCAAAGGGAAGATTTGAATTATATAGAGGAGGCACAAAGCTATTATCATCTGATCAATGACCATGGATTAACCCAAGAGGAAGTTGCACAAAAAGTTGGGAAAACCCAATCTACTATAGCAAATAAGCTAAGGCTTTTACGTTTGAGTGAACCAGTTCGAAAGAAGGTAATCGATAAATCCCTATCAGAACGTCATGCTCGTGCTTTACTTCGTTTACCAGATGAAGAGCTTCAAATGGAAGTTTTAGATAAAGTCATAAAGAATAAACTAAATGTGAAGAAGACCGAAGAGCTTATTGAAAAGACTAGGCAAAAGTTAGTAGAGGGCAATAACGATTTAGAGAATCAAAATAATCGAAAGAAATCCCGAGCCAGAGTAAAAAGTTATATTAATTTTAGGATTTATGTGAATACTATTCGCAATGCCTTTGAAGAGATTAAGAAGACTGGTATTAAGGCAACTTTTGAACAAAAAGATCATAAGGATTATTTGGAAATAAAAATTAGACTACCCAAGAAGTAATTTAATAGATAGTATAGCACCTTTTTATTGATACGCTCCCTCCTTGATAAACAGTTTTATTATTTCAACTGTCTACCTAGAAGGGAGCATATCATATAGAGGGTGCTTTTTGTTTTTAAATTTTTAACTTATCATCTTAATTTTTAAATAAGTGAATAGCTTCCCTGCACTATTTCCCAGTTGTCCTTTTTTATTTGATTTCTCCTAAAGGATAACGAATTCTATGTATCAAAATACTGATACTTAGAATTTTGTTTATTTCTTGATTCTTTCAAGAAGTAAAAAGAGGGACTAAGCGGCGGTTACTATGGGGAGTATTTAGTTCTATTATCAAGAGCAGATACCTTTATGGATGTTTTTTCCCGCTGGTAGGGATCACCTATGGCCATTCGAAAAATAAATTGTTTCACGTGAAACAATTTATTTTTAAAATTCACATAAAAACCTAAAGAAGGAAGTGAATTTGTGATAAAATAAAATCATAGATGGTAGGGGGTGAAAAATTGTCAAAGGTGATTGCAGTTTTTAATCAAAAAGGAGGAGTTGGTGTGCGTCCGTAAAGGATTTATAAATATCGCCCCTGAGGGGCATTAGACTAGAGAGATGTCTAATTGGTTAGCTGACTTACCCAAGAGTGGAAACACGAAGGGGACAATAGCACGTCAGAAAAGCGTATGTTTTGAACAAATTAGCTGACAGAACGATACGCGAGATCAAGATGTAATATGGTCAAAGCTATACTGCTTTAAACCCAGTTTCTTTGCCTTAACCCGCCAGGGTATACGAAAGCCAATTGAAGCGTATACGAGGATCTTTTATAGAAACTTTTGCCGATGGTTTCTATACTCTCTAATTATCCTCCAGCGTATCGGAGATACGTTAAAGAAGCGAAAGGGAACCTAAGTTACATCAAATTGTATTTATAAATCTAAACGGAGATAACCTAAATCAGAATGCTTATTTTAAGCTATGGGTTATAGAACCTTGAATATCTGATATGGTTACGGAGCTTCCATAGTAGTCTGAGAAGCCTGAATAGACAGGTAAAGCCGTAAAATCGGATGCGGAAAAGCCGCTTACATGGCGAAGGGAAGCAGGTTGTTCAAATTGCAAGATTATGGAGGTATGCGAAATGCAGAACGCTGAGATAATTTTAGCAATACTAAGTCAGAAGTCAGAAGAAAATAAAGACTTTGTATTTGATAGAATTTATAGACATTTGTTTAATCCAGATTTTTACCTAAATGCTTATAGCAAGATATATGCTAATGAGGGAAATATGACACCTGGTGTTGATGGAGAAACGATAGATGGGTTTAATCACAATTTAGTAGATAATTTGATTGAAAAGCTAAAAGGTGAAACCTATTATCCGAGGCCAGTGCAAAGAAAATATATACCTAAGAAAAATGGAAAATTGAGACCGTTAGGTATTCCCTCTTTTCAAGATAAATTGTTACAAGAAGTAGTACGTGAACTACTAGAAGCAATATATGAACCTTTATTCTCCGATTACTCCCATGGATTTAGGCCTAATAGAAGCTGTCAAACAGCGTTATACCAAGTTAAAAGCACATGTAGAGGAACGAATTGGGTGATTGAAGGGGATATAAATGGCTTCTTTGATAATATCGACCATGAAATACTATTAGGTATATTAAACAAAAAAATTAACGATGGCAGATTTATTGAATTAATAAGAAGATTTCTCAAAGGTGGATACTTTGAATTTAACAAGGTGCACAACTCTCTGTCGGGAACACCACAAGGAGGAATCATAAGTCCAATACTAGCAAATATTTACCTTAATGAATTTGATAAGTTTATGGAAGATATTTGTGGAAAGTATTCAAAAGGAAAAGAAAAAAGAAGAAACCCTCTATACCAAAAACTAATGTATAGACGGAGAACAGCAATACAGAAAGGGAATTTTACTCTGGCTGAAGAAGTCTTAAGCCAAATGAGAAAGATTCCAGTATTAGACCCTTATGATGAAAATTATACTAGGGTTAAATATGTTAGATACGCCGATGATTTTCTTGTCTGTGTAATTGGAAGCAAGAAATTAGCAGAAGATATCAGACTAGAAATTAAACAATACTTATCTGAAAAGTTAAGGTTAGAACTAAACCTTGAAAAGACCTTAATTACCAATTTAAGCGATAAAGAACGAGTAAGATTTCTAGGATATGAAATAGCAAAAACACGAGAAAATACTAAGCTTTCAGAAAATACCTTAGGAATTAAGAAAAGAGCAGTAAATGAGACAATTCAGCTTCTAGTACCAACAGAAGTTATTAGTAATAAATTAAAACCATTTGTATCGAATGGAAAATCGGTACATCATCCAGCAAGAATTAATCTGCCAATTCTTGATATGATTAACCAATATAATGCCGAAATTCGTGGACTATATAACTATTATTCACTAGCAACTGATGTAAGCACAAAAATAGGTAAATTTAAATTCTATCATTACTACAGTTTAGTAAAAACTATAGCAAGAAAAGAAAAATCATCTGCTAATAAGGTTATTGACAAATATGGTATAGATGTAAAGTTAAAACAAGGTACAGGAACCAGAAAGGTAGTAGGAGTTAAATATTCTACTAAAACTGGTGAAAAAGTAATGACTTATTTTAATGAGTCATTATGTAAAGTTGACAAACCAAAAACTAATATTCCTGACCGAGTTGAAACGATAATACCCTTAAGACATAAACTAATTGATAGATTAAATGCTAATAAATGTGAACTCTGTGGATACGAAAGTGAAGATAAGACAGAATTCGAAGTACATCACGTGAGGAAATTAAAGGATATAAAAAATAAGTATTCTAAAAGAGGTTCAAGTATTCCTAATTGGGTTCTTGCTATGAGTAGTCTAAACAGAAAAACTTTAATTGTATGCAAAAAATGTCACCAAGAAATACATAATGGTGGAATAAATAAATCGATAAAAATCTGACTTAGGAACAGCTGGAGAGCCGTGTACATCGAAAGGTGTAAGCACGGTTCGGTGGGGGGTTCACGAAAATCTATCTTAGAAATAAGAAAAGGCGTCGGGTTCCCACCCTACAAAACAACTTCTGTTATCAACTTAGCTGCATCCTTAGGGACTCTAGAAAAAAAAGTCTTAATTTTAGATATTGATCCCCAAGGGAATGCTACTAGTGGATTAGGTATAGATAAAGATAATACAAAATGCACCATCTATGAAATATTAGTTGAAGAAGCAGATCCTAGAAATGCAATTATAAAAACTCCTTTTGAAAATCTTTCTGTATTACCATCTTCTATGGATTTAGCTGGAGCAGAAATTGAACTAACTTCTATAAAAAATAGAGAGCTTATTTTGAAAAAGGGTATTACTGCTATAAAGGAAGAATATGATTATATTTTTATTGATTGCCCTCCGTCATTGGGATTATTGTCCATTAATGCTCTAGTAGCATCAGATAGTGTTTTAATTCCTATTCAATGTGAATATTATGCTTTAGAAGGGGTAAGTATGCTCATGAATACCATACAACTTGTGAAAAAAGGTTTAAATACAAATCTAAGCATAGAAGGTGTTGTATTGAGCATGTTTGATGGAAGAAATAATCTATCTATCCAGGTAGTGGATGAGGTTAAGAAATATTTTAAAGGAAAGGTATATACTACCTTAATTCCTAGAAATGTTCGTTTAGCAGAAGCTCCAAGTTATGGATTACCTATTATGGAATATGATCCAAAATCTAGGGGGGCAGAAGCATATCATGATCTTGCTGAGGAATTCTTAGAATATGAAGAGGAAGGTGAGTAAAATGGCTGCAAAGAGAGGTCTGGGAAAAGGTTTGTCCGCTCTTATTCCTGAGACAGAAGAAAAAGAAAATAATTCTATAGAAATTAGTATCGAAGAGATTCATCCTAATCAATATCAACCGAGAAAAGAATTCGACCAAGAAAAATTAAAAGAACTTGCAGCTTCTATTCAGGAGCATGGAATTATTCAACCTATTGTAGTAACTTCTATGGAAAAGGGTTATCAAATTATTATTGGGGAAAGAAGATGGAGAGCTGCTCATATGTGTGGGTTGAAAACTATACCAGCAATTGTGAAAGAATTTAGTAAGCAAGAGATTATGGAAATCGCCCTTATTGAAAATCTTCAAAGGGAAGATTTAAATTCTATAGAAGAAGCCAATGCTTATAGACAATTAATAGATGAATTTTCCTTGACCCAGGATGACCTTGCAATCAGATTAGGAAAAAGCAGATCCTTTATAGCCAATACCCTAAGATTGTTAACTCTTTCTAAGAATATTCAACAACTTATAAAGGATAATAAACTTTCTTCAGGACATGGACGAGCCTTATTATCCATGGAAAATAATGAAATCCGTAATTTGTTAGCAAAAAAGGTAGTAGAAGAAAAGCTTTCTGTACGAGAATTAGAGAGATTAACAAGGGATTTAAAAAATAAAAATCAAGGGAAAAATAAGAGAAAACAAAAACAAAAATCTATAAAATCACCTATTATATTGGAATTAGAAGAAAATCTTCAAAAAACCCTTGGTACCAAAGTAAATATCATGAATAAAAGTAAGAGAGGTAAAATAGAAATAGAGTACTACTCTAATGAGGATCTAGAGAGAATTCTTGAAATTATTACATCCTGAGGAAATTGCATCATTGATTTTCTCAAACATAATTATCTATATCTAGAATGTAATAGGATAATCATATACCTGTCTCTTATACACATCTC
>USMD01000056.1 GCA_900555725.1 uncultured Garciella sp.
CGTCGGCAGCGTCAGATGTGTATAAGAGACAGATTTAAGGGTATCCTTAAAAGGTCTACTTTTCTGATTGGCAATTTGTTGTAAACTAATAACTATACTTTTTTGATACTGCATAAATAAATCAATTTGCTTTTTTAAATAAAAAATGAAAAAAATCACGGACATAAGGGTAATAAAAATCATAGTTGGCTGTAAAGTAGTTGTGATACTAGCTAATCCCATAAAAAATTGATTCATTCTATCTCTCCTTTTTAATTATTCCCTACCAATGATTTGTACCTTTTTTACACCCTTTATATTATTTAGGCTATCAAAAAGTTCTTCCCAAGTTCTATCTACATCATTGGTTTCAAAGGATATAGTAACATTTGCTACTCCATGATTGGGAATATTTTGATTAATGGTCAGTATATTTCCCCTAGCGTTTGCAATGGTATCTAATACCTTGGATAATACTCCCGACTCATGGCTTAATAAAAATCCAATGGTGACTACTTTCGTTTTATTTTTTTCATAAAAAGGAAATACAGAGTCTTTATATTTATAAAAGGCGCTTCTACTAATCCCTATTTGTTTTACAGCTTGTTGTATGTTTTTTACCTCACCAGTTTTTAATAATTCCTTTGCTTGTATTACTTTGGTATAGATTTCCGGTAACACTTTTGAATCAACAACAAAAAATGATGAACTCATACTTTCCCTCCCTTGTATTCCCATGACGCACAAACACATCATATTTTATAAAACAGTTTACCATGTATGTACAAATAAATCAAGATAAAGGGTTTATATATTTTCCAAGAATCCTATAGAAAATATGTGATCCTTTAATATGAATTTTTATAAAATAAATCTTTCATAAGCTCCTATTTTATGGTATAATCTATATATCACATATATATCTACTATTTCTATGAAAATCTCCCCTTCTTCATAGGAAGGAAGAAACTTTTTCAATAGGGTCATGACTTTTCATGGTCTTATTCTTTTTTTGAAATAATGTATCCAACACTATCTGAAAGAATTATTTAAATATCTTTTATTTATTCTTTAGAATTTTCTAATCTTTTTGCAAAATATCTTATAAATTTATCATCTCTTCATAAACAGAATTTTAATACTAGATAAGATTATAAATAGAAAAACACCAACCTTAAAGGCCGATGCTTATCATAATAAACGAGCAAATCTATAAGCCGAGTTCTGTTGTAAAACGATCATCTATCTAGACCCATTGTTGCCAATAGGTTCAAGCGACCTACCACGGGATCGCGACGGGCCACCGCCTTTTTTCGTCCCTACTTGGTCTTGCTCCGGATGGGGTTTACATAGCCAATTAGTCGCCTAATTGCTGGTGAGCTCTTACCTCACCTTTCCACCCTTACCTAACACTTAATAAAGTGTTAAGCGGTATATCTCTGTTGCACTTTCCTTGGAGTCACCTCCACTGGGTATTACCCAGCATCCTGCCCTACGGAGCTCGGACTTTCCTCATACACAACCTTGCGGTTTTGTGCACGCAATCGTTCGACTTACTCATAATCTTTAATTTTTCAACAAGTTATATGATAACATGGTTTTTTAATTCTGTCAAAAATAAAATTTTGGAAGATTATCTATTGCTCTCCATATATAATATTCTACCACAATTTTCACAGATATGAATTTCATTGCTGTTTTTTATTTCCTTTAAAAGAATGATGGATTGATTCATATGACAATAGCTGCAGAGACCATTTTCTAACTTTGCTATAGGTTGAGATATGTTTTTTTCAATTTCTCTGTATTCTTTTAAAAGTGGTTTTTGAATTTTTTCCAATAAGGCTTCCCTTTGTTGGATTAAATTTTTTCTTCGATTTTGTGATTTCTTTCTTTCAAGGCAATAAATGTCTTTTTGCTTTTTATATTCTTTTTGAATTGTAATTATATTCTTTTTTAAAGTTTTTATTTCTTTTTCTAATTTTTCTTTTTTGTACATGAGATCAATGATTTCACTTTCTATTATACCCCTTTGGACTTTATACTTCTCTAATTCCTTTTCCATTTTTTCATATGCCTTTATATTGCTAACCGTTCCATTATAAAGCTTATCCTGAAGTTCGTTGACCGTATAGTCTAAATTTTTATTTTGAGTGTTATTTTTGCCAATTTTATTTTCCCATTCTTTGTATTGGACCGCTGTTTTTTCAATTTCCTTCTTAATGGAGTTATATTGATCTTTTAATCCTTGTAATTTTGTTTTTATTTCCTGTAAGTTTCTATCACTACTAATTTCCTTTATTTTCTCTTCTACCAATTGTAATTGCCATAACATGGGGATACTATTCATTTTCATGCCTCCTTAGATTGATTTTATGTTTCATGGAATAATCTTTAAAAATTGTCTCTACTATGAGTATGAAAAAAGAATAGGCAAAAAACGCACCTATTCTTACTCCCATTGAATAAAATCTTTATTTACTTTTGATGTTATCACTTCTATATTCTTCTTTGCTTTTGTAAGCTCCTTGTCCAAATATCTTTTTAACCCTTCCATTACAATAATTTCAGTGGCAAAATGCCCTGCATCTATTACAGAAATACCCAAACTCTTCGCTTGTTGAGCTTCATGATATTTCAAGTCTCCGGTAATAAAAACATCTACTCCAAGCATAGCTGCCCTATGTATATATTCTGCTCCACTGCCTGTACATAGTGCTACTTTTTTTATGGATTCTTTTTTGGCCCCAGCTGTTCTAAGATGTTCTATATTTAAAATAGCCTTTAATAGATTTAAAAACTCATCATATGCCATGGGTTGCTCATATATTCCAATTCTCCCTAAACCATATACTTTTCCTTGGTTTTCTAAAGGATAAATATCATAAGCTACTTCCTCATAGGGATGAGCCTTTATAATCGCATTTAAAGTTTTAGATAAAATCTTTTGGGTTACAATGGTTTCTACCCTAGATTCCTCTACCTTTTCTATTTTTCCCATACTCCCTATAAAGGGATTGGTTCCCTCTAGAGGCTTAAAAGTACCTGTCCCTGGTGCTTGAAAAGTACAATGGCTATAGTTTCCAATCCAACCTGCTCCTTGCTTTCCCATAACATCCTTTATCTGGTCCTCATGTCCCTTAGGTACAAATACCACAATCTTGAATAGCTTTTCTTGACCCATAGTAGAAAGAACTTCTATATGTTGTAGAGATAGTTTTTCAGCCAACATATCATTAAGGCCATTTTCTGTTATATCTAGATTAGTGTGGGCCGCATAAAGATTGATTTCCTTTTGAATTAGTTGTTTGATTAGATTTCCTGTGGATAAATCCATACGTATGTTCTTTAATGATTTAAAAATAAAAGGATGGTGGGTTATAATCATATTCGCTTTCTCTTTGATCGCTTCCTGTAAAACTTCTTCCGTTAGATCCAAGGAAACTAATATTTTTTTGATATCTGCTCTGGGATCTCCCACCTGTAGCCCTACATTATCCCAGTCCTCTGCTAAAGTTTTTGGTGCTAACTTTTCTATAATACTCATAATGGTTTGACATTTTACAGACATCTTTCCACCTCCTCAATTTTTTTTATCTTTTCTTTACATTCTTGTAATTTACTTTCTGCATTGTATGTATGTTTTCCTTCACAATGCTTTATAATTTTCAGCAATTCATTCTTTTTTCTTTTGATAAATGGAATTAATAAAGAATGTTTGTTCTCTATAAGAAATTTTGGAATATCCAAGTATATATCCTTTTCTATTCTTTGTGGCCCATGAACTGCAATAATGATTTCGTATATTCTCTGATCTTCCTTTGCTAGATCTTCTTCTACAATTTTAAAATTATTTTTTATTAAGTATTCCCTTAACTCTCTTTGGGCAATCATAGGCTGTAATATAAAGGTTTTTATCTCCTTAGTTATTTCGTTGGAATCCTCTAAAATATCCCGAATGAGTAGTCCTCCCATTCCCGCAATCACTATAGTTTCTACTTCTTCTAATTTAAAAGGCTTTAACCCACTGCCTAATCTGATCTCTATTTGCTTTTCACAACCTGCCAGCTTAATTTGTTTTCTAGCAATTTCTAAAGGACCCAGACGGACATCTGTAGCAATTACCTTCGGACATATTTTATTTTGTATGAGATAAATAGGAATATAAGCATGGTCTGTGCCAATATCTCCACAAATTGTTCCTTGGGGCACATGATTTACAATACTTTGTAATCGTGGTGTTAAATTCATTTTTACTCCTTACTTTAAAAAGTTGTTTCATTATATTTTTGATTATATCACAAATAAAAGTTTTTTTAAAAATCTTTTCATATCCTATCTAAGGATAGGACAAACTAAGATAAATGGGAGGTGCATAGAATGAAAGATATCGATAGGAATACCATCAGAAAAGAAAATATCAAGAATGAAAACAAAATAAAAACAAGTGCAGACTTTTCCTGGGGGGGTAATGCCATCGATTGGGAGGAACGGGCCTTTAATGTAGCCAGTAGATTTAAAAGCTTTAACGGAAAGAAAAAATATAGTTTAAATAAAAGCGATAAAGAAAAATTTAAGGAAAGAAAGATGAAAGGGGATATCCGATAGCTATTATTTGAAACTATAAAAATGAGTCAGTAAATTTACTGACTCATAATTTCTATGTATTATTTGCATTATTTGAAATTGGTGGGCCTTCAGGGACTCGAACCCCGGACTTACCGGTTATGAGCCGGTTGCTCTAACCAACTGAGCTAAAGGCCCCAAAATAAAATGGCTCCTCAGGTTGGACTCGAACCAACAACCTACCGGTTAACAGCCGGTTGCTCCACCATTGAGCTACTGAGGAATATTTAATACACGTCTTATATTATAATTCTTTTATCAAATATGTCAATAGATTTTTCTCAAAAAGTTTCGAGCATATTCCTATTCTGCCCAAAAATCATAAAACTATAGCATTAAAGAGTTTATATTTTATAGATATTTTTCAAAGCCTCCTTATCCTTAAGAAGGATAGTCCGCTGTCCCTTTTGTTCAATCCATCCCATATTTTGAAAGGAGGATAGTTTTCTGCTAAGAGTTTCTTGAGTCATGCCCATATAGGCCGCAAGGTCCTTTTTGCTTATGGATAGGTTTATCCTCTCCTTGTCCCCAGCCATTTCCAATAGGACCTCGGCTATACGCTGTTCTACGTTTAAAATACCTAAAGACTCAATGAGATCTTCTGTTTTTTCTAGACGGGTACCCAATTCCTTTATAATTTTTAGGGCTATAGCAGGATTTTTTTCTATAATATTTTTCATCCTTTCTCCCTCAATGGCACACATTATGGTAGTCTCTAGGGCTTCTGCATTGTTCTTAGCAGGAGAATGGGTAAAAATAGAAAGTTCATCAATAAAGTCTCCTTCTTCTAATATCCTTATGATTTGCTTTTTTCCCCCCTCAGATATTTTGGATATTTTTACTCTTCCTTGATTGATAATGAATAGCTGTTCTGTTCTCTCCCCTGCTAAATAGATAGCTTCTCCTTTTTGATAGCTTCTATGGGTAATGGAGGCAGAAACCTCCTCCATCTCTTGAGGGTTTAAATTGCTAAATATAGGCACCCTTTCTATACACTGATGATCTAAATGACAGCAATGTTGGGATTTCATTGGATTTCCCCCTTCCTTTGTCTTGAAATTAAATTTTCTATTCTACTTGCCTTCTCTATAGCCTAATAGGCGGATGGCATTGATAATAACGGCCAGCACACTTAACTCATGCACAAGCATTCCGAGGGAAAGGAATACATGTTTTGTTAATACTCCTACTAGCAATACTGACACTACCATTATAGCAAAAACGATGTTTTCTTCCATGTTTTTTACTGTAGCTCTACTTAAACCTAGTGCATAGGATAATTTTGTGATATCCTTGGACATGAGTACAACATCTGCTGTTTCCATGGCAACATCTGAACCTACACCCCCTATGGCAATTCCTAAATCAGCAGAAGCTAGGGCTGGAGCATCATTAATTCCATCTCCTACCATGGCTGTTTTTCCATTTTTCTTTTGTAGTTTTTTCAATATTGATACCTTGTCCTCTGGGAGAAGTTCTGCATAATAGTCGTCAAGTCCAATCTTTGGGGCTATATTGGCTGCCGCCAATTGATTATCTCCTGTAAGCATGACTACTTTTTTCACTCCCATAGACTTTAGTTTTCCTATCAACACATCTACATCTTCTCTTATTGTATCCGCTATGGAAATGATCCCCATTATCTTTTGAGAATCAGATACTAAAACCACTGTTTGACCACTGGATTCTTCACTGTTCATATACTCTTCTATATCTTGGGGAATAGAAATACTATTTACATTTAAAAGTTTCCTATTCCCTATCAGTATGGTTTTTCCCTCTATTTTTGCAATAAGTCCTTGACCGATAATTAGTTCCATATCCTCAGGAGAGATCAAATTTTTATTTTCCTTAGAATTAGTTTTATTGAGTATGGCCTTCGCTAAGGGGTGTTCCGAATACATTTCAGCACTAGCAACTAGATTTAGTAGTTCCTCTTGCCCTACTCCATAGGTTTTTACCCTAGTCACTTGAGGACTTCCATAGGTAAGAGTACCTGTTTTATCAAAGGCAACTGCTTTGGTCGTGCCTAACTTTTCCATGGTCTCTCCACCTTTTATTAGTACCCCATGTTTGGCTCCGTTACCTATACCTGCCACTATGGATACAGGTGTTGAAATGACAAGGGCTCCGGGGCAAGCAATGACTAATAGTGTTAGGGATAATCTTATATCTCTAGTGATCATCCACATTACTGCTGTTAAAATCATAATGGCTGGAGTATAATATTTAGAAAATATCTCTAAAAACTTTTGGGCTTTTGCCTTTTTATCCTGGGCCTCTTCTACCATTTCTAGGATTCTTGCAAATGTCGTATCTTCCCCTACCCTATCAGCCCTCACCTTAAGATAGCCTGATTCTATAATGGTTCCTGAAAATACGGTGTCTTCTAATTCTTTATTTATCGGCATAGACTCTCCAGTAATCGCTGCTTGATTCATATAGGCTTTTCCTTCTATAATTGTGCCGTCTACGGGAACTTTTTCCCCCGGTCTAAGAATGAGAATATCCCCTTTGATTACTTCCTCTGGAGATAATTCTATCTCCTCTCCATCCCTTAATACCCTTGCGGTATCGGGGACTAAATTTAATAGAGATTTAATAGCTGACCTTGTCTTTTCCAAGGCCTTGGATTCTAGATAACTTCCTAACATGAATAAGAAAGTAACGGCTGCAGCTTCCCAATATTCACCTATAAATAATGCTCCCACAACTGCTAAAGTTACTAATGCATCTATTCCAAGAATCTTATACTTTAAGGATACTATTGCATTTAGAGCTATGGAATATCCTGCAACAAAGGCCGATGCGATGAGTAGAGTATTTGATATTCCACTATATAATTTCAATTGTCTAAGAATAAGAGCGATAATAATTATCATTCCTGATAGAAAGACTCTTTGTCCTTTACTCATCTTTAACATTTTCCATCCTCCCTTCCTATTTGATTTATGGGGCAGAGGAACAGGTATCTGTCCCTCTATTCCTTTATTTTTCTCCTAATACTTTGTATCCTAAGTCTTCAATGGTTTTTTTGATTTCATTGCTATGAATTAAGCTTTCATCAAACTCTACCTTTGCCTTACTGGCGTTAAATAATACTTCCACCTTTTCTATTCCTTCGATTTTCTTTAATGCCCCTTCAATTTTTGCCATGCAGCTTGGGCATATCAGGGTCTCTAATTGATAGGTTTTTTTCATGGTAAATACCTCCTCTTTGTTTTATTGTCTTTATTATATGCCAGAATAAAGATATAAACCTTGACATAAATCAAATTTTTTCATTTCTTGAAAACAATAGAGCAGCCATAAATGGCTGCTCTATTAGTCTAAATAATCTTTTAATTTCTTACTTCGACTAGGATGTCTTAGTTTTCTCAATGCTTTGGCTTCTATTTGACGGATCCTTTCCCTAGTTACGTTAAATTCCTTTCCAACTTCTTCAAGGGTCCTAGCTTTTCCATCATCCAATCCAAAACGTAGCCTTAAAACTTTTTCTTCTCGAGGAGTTAATGTATCTAGAACACCTAATAATTGTTCTTTTAAAAGGGTAAAGGCAGCTGCTTCTGCCGGAGCTGGAACCTCATCATCTGGTATAAAGTCCCCTAGATGACTATTTTCTTCCTCCCCTATGGGAGTCTCTAAGGATACAGGTTCTTGAGCAATTTTTTGTATTTCCCTCACTTTTTCTTCGGAAATTCCCATTTCCTTAGCAATTTCCTCAGGAGTTGGTTCTCTACCTAACTCTTGTAATAATTGCCTTGAAACCCGTATCAATTTATTTATCGTTTCTACCATATGCACTGGGATTCTAATGGTTCTAGCTTGATCAGCGATTGCTCTCGTGATGGCTTGTCGAATCCACCAAGTTGCATAGGTACTGAATTTATATCCCTTTCTATAGTCAAACTTTTCTACAGCCTTAATTAATCCCAGGTTTCCTTCCTGAATAAGATCTAGAAATAACATTCCTCTTCCCACATAACGTCTTGCAATGCTTACTACCAGTCGGAGATTTGCTTCTGCCAGTTTTCTACTAGCTTCTTCATCCCCTTGTTCCATTCTTTTTGCTAATTTAATTTCCTCTTCGGCAGTTAATAATGGTACCTTACCTATTTCTTTTAAATACATCCTAACTGGATCGTCAATACTAATTCCCTCTGGAACGGAAATATCTAGATCCTCTTGTTCTGTATTTATATCATTATCTATTTCCTTACTATGGCCACCAATCACATCTATGCCCTGTTCTTCTAATACTTCATATATTTTTTCTATTTGTTCAGGATTTAGATCAATCTCCTCTAATGTATCCATAATTTCTTTGTATGTTAAGGAACCATTTTTCTTACCTTTTTCAACTAAATCTTTAACTCTTTTCTTATAAGTCTCTATATTATGTTTATTCAACGTGCTCCCTCCTTTCTAGTTACCTTTTAGTTCTTCAAGCTTTTTCTTAAGTTCAACAATCTCTATATAAATTTTATTGATAGTTTCAGGATTATCTTGCTGACTCATTTTTTTTAACTTTTCATTTAATTGATCAATTTTATTTTGTAACTTATGAACTTGAATTGTATTGATATACTCCATAATATTTTTATCCATAAACTCCTTATTTAATTCTTTTGAAAAAATGGAAGAAATTTTTTCTCCCGCTTCTTCTGTTTTGAATATATCCAATAATTGAGCAGGTATAACATATTCTTTCTGTTCCATTTTTTCAAAAATTATTTTTGCAATTTTCCTATGACAATCATCTGTAAAGTCTTCCCAACTCATATTTTCTTTGAAAATTTGAAATAATCTAAAATCCTGGGAAATCATATTAATAAGATTTTCTTCAGCTAAAATAATTGCATTTTTTCTTTCCATACTTTTTTCCATGGATAAAACATCTTTTTTATACTGAATAGTATTCCTATTATTACCAATCTTATTCTTAGATGCCTCTATATTAGTCCTTTTATTACGATATACCTCAGATTTTATTGCACTTTCATCAATTTCTGTTTCCCTTGAAATTTTTTTTATATAGGCATCTATTTCAATCTCACTTTTTATTTTTTTTAAAATTTCAGCAGCTTCCTTTGTAAAATCAATCTTTCCCTCTACGGTGTTCATATTATGTTTTTCTCTAGCAAGCACTACTTTATACTCCACGAGAGGCAATGCCCGATTGGTTAGATAAGTAAACCCTTCCTGTTTATATTTTTTTACATATTCATCAGGATCCATTCTATTTGGAAACTGAATCACCTTTACTTTACAACCAACAGAAGATAGAATATCTAGAGCTCTTAAAGTAGCTTTTTGTCCAGCTTCATCCCCATCATAGGCTATTAGTACTTCTTCAGCATAACGACTTAATAAACGAGCTTGTTCCTTAGTCAATGCAGTTCCTAAGGATGCTATCACATTTTTTATCCCATACTGATATAATGAAATAACATCCATATAACCTTCTACTATAATAATTTGTCCATTTTTTATATTGTTTTTTGCATGATTTAATCCGTATAAATGATGCCCTTTAGAAAAAATGGGGGTATCCGGTGAATTTAAATATTTAGGTTGTCTTTGCTTTTCTAAAACCCTTCCTCCAAAAGCAATGACTCTATTGCTTAAATCAAAAACAGGGAAAATAAGTCTGTTTCTAAAACGATCATAAAATTGCCCTTTTTGATTTTTCCTAGGTATTACCAATCCCGATTGAGCTATATCTTCTTTTAAATATTTTTGAGATAGTAAATGGTTATTTAACCCATCCCAATTATCTGTAGCATAGCCTAATCCAAATTTGACTATAGTTTGAGAAGCAATATTTCTCTCTTTCAAATATTTTAATACTACTTCATTGTTCTTTAAATTTCCATAAAAATATCTCGCTGCATCTATATGAATGTTATATTGAATCTGCCTTTTTTTATATTTCTCCTTATCAATATCCTCATCTTTTTCCGGTAAAATCATACCTGCGCGATCTGCTAGTAATTTTAAAGAGTCTATAAAGTTTAGATTTTCTATTTTCATAATAAAGGTAATAACATTTCCACCTACTCCACATCCAAAGCAATGAAAAATCTGTTTATCTGGAGATACACTAAAGGAAGGAGTCTTTTCTGTATGGAAGGGGCATTTTGCTTTATAACTTGTGCCACTTTTTTTTAAAGTGATATACCCAGAAATCACATTTACAATATCATTACGGGAACGTATCTCTTCGATTAATTCTTCTGAGTATCTATTTGACATATTGATCACCTTTGTTCTGATTTAATATATATTTCGCCATAAAAATTATTTTTCCTTCTTATGAAAAAGAGAAAATCCTCAACAATTTTTTCTTACTTGAGGATTAATTTTTAAATGGTCAATTAGATTTTCTAGGGATTGTTTAAAACTTAGATTCTCCTCTTTTTGTCTTTTCTTTTGTTTAGAAGTCCTAAGCTTCATTTTTCTTTGTTGAGCTGAAAGATATCTTTGATATAGATATATATCGATGTTATCTTTTGTAAAACTTTTTCCACTAAAAGATAATACATAAGCATTTTCATTTAATGCCAAAGAAGCTAAACCATAATCTTGAGTGATTACAATATCTCCCTCATTAAGATTGTTTATAATTTTCATATCTACCGCTTGATTTTCATTGTCTACTAAAACTTTATTGGGAAAAATATTGAATTGAGAATGGTGGCTAACACTATAAAAATATATCGCTTCTACATGATATTTAGATGCGACCTCTGCAATCTCATCCTTTACAGGACAAGCATCTCCATCTATCAGAATTTTCATTTCATCACCTACATTTTTATCACTAAGTCATTGTTATTCGACATAATAACCTATTATTCCTTCTTTTTTTCATATTTATTTCAGTTTCCATGAATTAGGGATAAAAAAATCATGAAAAGTATGGATTGCATATTGATCTGTCATTCCTGCTATATAATCACAAATAATTCTTTCCCTATCTTCTATTTCTAATCTTTCCTTATATTCCCTAGGCAAATAATCTATATGATGATAAAAGATAATATACAATTGCTCTAGAATATTTTGGACTTTCTTTTCTTCTTTTTTTGCCAATGAGTCAATATAAACCCTTTCAAAGAGAAAATTTCTTAAATCATTTGTAGCCTTCTTTATTTCTTGGGTCATGCTTACATTATTTTTTCCCATGCTATTGTATATAACATCTTGGATCATTGTATTAATTCGCTGGCTATGACCATACCCTAAAACTTTCACGGCACTTTTTGGTAGTTCTTTCTCTTTTATAATATTTCCCCGAAGAGCATCATCAATATCATGATTGATATAGGCGATTCTATCAGAAATATGAACAACCTTTGCCTCTAACGTTGAAGGAACTCCTTCCCCAGTATGGTTTAAAATACCATCTCTCACTTCCCAGCTTAAATTTAAGCCCTTATTCTTTTCTAAGTAATCTACTACCCTTAAGCTTTGTTTGTAATGAACAAATCCAAAGGGACAAAGTTTATTTAATATTTCTTCTCCTGCATGACCAAAGGGAGTATGCCCTAAATCGTGGCCTAAGGCGATTGCCTCTGTTAGATCCTCATTTAATAATAATGCCCTTGAAATAGTACGAGCTACTTGAGCTACTTCTAAGGTATGAGTCAGACGAGTACGATAGTGATCTCCCTCGGGAGCAATAAACACTTGAGTTTTATGTTTTAGTCTTCTAAAGGCTTTAGAATGAATGATACGATCTCGATCCCGTTGAAAAATTGTTCGAATGGTACAAGGTTCTTCTTCCCTTTTTCTTCCTTTACTATTTTTGCTTAAAATTGCAAAGGGAGATAAAGTACATTCCTCCATTTTTTCCCTGCTTTCCCGTATATTCATAGTCATCCTCCACGATAATAGACTTAATATATAATAATATACCCATTTTAAAACCTATTTCCTCTTTTTATAAAAAATTCCTTTTATTAAAAATAAACGTAAATAAGGACGTATATCTGTCTCTTATACACATCTGACGCTGCCGACGATCTT
>USMD01000057.1 GCA_900555725.1 uncultured Garciella sp.
AGCGTCAGATGTGTATAAGAGACAGTAATTTTACCTATTATCATTTATTATTGATATTGCTATTAAATAACAAGATATATATAGCAGTTGCTGTTTTTTATTAAAGAAAGTATAATAATATTAATAATATTTGATTGAAAAGAGAGGAAAGTGATGAAATGTATGCACAAGAAAGGCAAAATAAAATATTAGATATTTTAAATAAACGAAAATCTATATCTGTAAATGAGCTAACAGAAGAATTAAAATTTTCTCCTGCCACTATTAGATCCGATTTAAATTATTTAAGTGAACAAGGACTTTTAATTCGAACTCACGGTGGGGCAACAATAATTGAAAAACAAAATCACTTATCTATAGAAAGAAATTACTCTTTTCGAGAAAAGAAAAATCATGAAGAGAAAAAAGAAATTGCTAAACAAGCTATCAATTATATCCATGATGGTGAATGCATTATTTTAGACGCTAGTTCAACCTGTTATGAATTAGCTAATTTATTAAAAAATACCAAATTACGATTAACGATTTTAACAAATGGTCTAAAGGCCGCCGATTTATTGAAGGATAACTCTAATATTACATTAATTTTAATCGGCGGAATCGTCAAGGGAAGCTCTAATACCATCGAGGGATTATTGGGAACAGAGATACTAAACAAAGTGCATGTGGATTGTGGTTTCTTTTCAGGACATGCTTTTGATATTAAAGAAGGACTATCCGATTTTAATCTTTATGAAGTAGAATTAAAAAGAAAAATGAGAGAGGTTTCTTCTAAAATTTTTGCATTAGTTGACCATAGTAAATTAAACAAAAGCTCAATTGCTACTTTTGCAAGTACTGAACAAATTACTACTTTTATAACCGATCATAAAGCAGATAAAGAAATAATTGATTCTTATGCTAAAGCTGGTCTCAATATTATTGTGGAAAATAAATAAAAAAGACCTATGGAGTGTGAACTCCCCATAGGCAAAAAATTATTAGATAGCATCTACTGTCTTCATAACCTCTTCTATGAGATGGTCAGCAGTAGACTTTGCATTTTCCATGGTATCTCCTATTACTGAGAAATAAAATTTAATCTTCGGTTCTGTACCAGAAGGACGTATACAGAACCAAGAATGATCCTCTAGAATAAATTTCAATACATTGGATTTTGGTAGTTTTAATGATTTTACAACATTTCTTGACTCATTATATTGCTTTTGGGTCAAATAGTCTTCTATATATAATACCTTTTTTCCTTGCCAGCTTACGGGACAGCTTTCTCTAAAATAGGTTAAAATTTGATTGATCTTATCCATCCCCTCTTTTCCTTCTAAGGTAATGGATTTTAAATCTTCGTGATAGTATCCATATTCTTTATAAATATTTTCTAATACCTCATCTAAAGTCATTCCTTGGTCATAATAATAAGCTGCCATTTCTGAAATCATCATAGATGTCACTACCCCATCCTTATCTCTGGCATGGGTTCCTATTAAATATCCATAGCTTTCTTCATAACCTAAAACAAATTGATGGGTGCCGGTATTTTGGAATTCTTCTATTTTTTCTCCAATAAATTTAAAACCAGTAAGGGTATTAAATACTTCTATCCCATAGGATTTTGCAATTTCTGCCCCTAATTCACTGGTAACTATGGTTTTGATTATGGCTCCATTGGTAGGTAAGCTGCCCTTTTCTTGTTTGGAGGAAAGAACATAATAACAAAGTAAAAAACCAATTTGATTTCCATTTAGGAAAATATACTCCCCATTTTTATCTTTAAATCCTACCCCTACCCTATCACAATCTGGGTCAGTGGCTATAATAAGATGGGCATCTTTCTTTTTTGCTAACTCCAATGCTAAGCTAAAGGCTGCCTTATCTTCAGGATTTGGGTACTCTACCGTTGGAAAATCTCCATCAGGCTGGGCTTGCTGTGGTACTACAAATACCTTTTCAAAACCCACTTCCTTTAGTACCCTTTGCACTGGTTTATTTCCTGTCCCATGTAAGGGAGTATAGACAATTGTAAAATCTGAAGAAACCTTTTCAATAATATCTTTGCGGATACTTTGAGTCTTTACAGCTTCTATAAAAGCATCATCTATTTCCTTATTTAAAATGTGAAATAATCCTTCTTGAATAGCCTTACCCTTGTCCATTTTTTGTATCTTAGAGAAATCTTGAATCTCTTTTACTTCTTCAATGATCTGTCCTGATTCTTCTAATCCCAATTGCATACCTGCTGGGGCATATACCTTATAGCCATTGTATTTAGAAGGATTATGACTGGCGGTAATGATAATCCCTGCTGCACAGTCTAAATATCGTACTGTAAAGGACAATTGGGGAGCGGATCTTAAATCTTCAAATAAAAATGTCTTAATGCCATTCCCGTTTAATACTAAAGCTGTTTGTTCTGCAAACTCCCTAGAGAAGTTTCTAGAATCATGGGCAATCACTACTCCTTTCGTCTTCTTATCAGTGCCTAATTTTTTTATGTAATTGGCTAATCCTTGGGTTGCCTTTCCCACTGTATATTGATTCATTCGATTAGAACCAGCTCCTATGACTCCCCTTAAACCCGCTGTTCCAAACTCTAGATCTTTATAGAATCGATCTTCGATCTCCTTAGGGTCTCCTTCAATCTGTCTTAATTCTTCCTTGGTCTTTTCATCTATGGCTTCGTCCTTTAACCATTGATGATATTTTTTCATATAATCCATAAGATACCTCCTCTTAATTTCTTTCTCTTCTATTTTACCCTATTTTTCACGACTTTCGTATATTTTATATTTTGGTATTCATAATTTATATAGATGCTGGGGAAATTGCATCATTGATTTTCCCATATCCCTTCTACAAATAGGCCTTAAATGTCCTTTTTACTTGATTTCTAGTCCCAATAGGTGTAAAATTTTCATAAATATATAAATAACGGAGGCAAAAACATGTCTTTTAAAAGGAAGTTACAACTTGCAACAGATTTTTATCAGCTTAGTATGGGAAACGTTTATTACCTTGATGATAAAAAAAATCAGATTGCTGTGTTTGATCTATTTATCCGAAAAAATCCCTGTAAAGGTGGCTATACCATTGTAGCTGGTCTAGAACAAATCATCGAGTATATCGAAAACCTACACTTTGACGATGAAGATATTGCCCTACTTAAGAAAAATCATCCAGAATTTGACGATAATTATCTAGAATACCTTCGAAACTTTTCCTTTTCTGGAGAAATTTATGCCATACCTGAGGGAACTATTGTTTTTCCCAATGAACCCCTTATTCGAGTAAAAGCTCCTTTAATCGAAGCTCAATTAATTGAAACTACCATGTTAACTATGATTAACCATCAAAGCTTAATTGCCACTAAAGCTTCCCGTATTGTAGATGCTGCTAATGGAGGAATTGTTTTAGAGTTTGGTTTAAGAAGAGCCCATGGTTCAGAGGCTGGATTGTATGGGGCAAGGGCCTCTATTATTGGTGGCTGTACAGGTACTAGCAATGTTGAAACAGAATATCTCATTGATATGCCCTCTAAAGGCACCATGTCCCATAGTCTTGTACAAAGCTATGATTCCGAATTAGAAGCCTTTCGAAGCTATGCAAAATATAATCCTGACAATCTCATATTACTAGTAGATACCTATGATACCTTACATTCTGGGGTCCCCAATGCCATTAAAGTCTTCCAAGAACTAAAAGAAAAGAATGCCTTAGAAAATCATTATGGAATCCGTTTAGATTCTGGAGATTTAACCTATTTAAGTAAAAGTGCCAGAAAAATGTTAGATGAAGCAGGGTTTACCGATGCCATCATTTCCGCTTCCTCAGATTTAGATGAATATATTATTCGAGACTTGAAATTACAAGGTGCCACCATTGACAGCTGGGGAGTGGGCACAAAAATGATTACTTCCTATGACTGTCCTGCCTTAGGAGCTGTGTACAAGTTGTCCCAGATTGAAGAAAAAGGACAAACCAAACCAAAAATCAAAATCTCTAATGATGCCGTAAAGATTACCAATCCCGGCTATAAAAAAGTAGTTCGCTTTTATGATAAAGACACAAATATGGCATTGGCAGACTTAATTATGCTAGACCATGAGAAAATCAACGAAAATGAGCCCTTGGAAATCTTTGATCCTGTCTATACTTGGAAGAGAACAGTGTTAACCAATTTTTACTATCAAGATTTATTGGTTCCTATTTTTATGAATGGGAAAAAAGTATATGAATCTCCTAAGATGAAAGAAATCCAAAAATATGCCCAAGATCAAAAAAAATCCATAGGGCAAGAATATCATAGGCTACTCAATCCCCATGTTTATCACGTGGATCTTTCTAAAAAATTATGGGATTTAAAACAAGAGTTGATTCAACAGAATCACTACACCAAATAGGAACCTATTGCACTCGTTGCATTCCATTTCATCAGTATTATTCATCAAGAGCATAGATAAGATATATAGGAATAAAATTTTTTCTGTTTGTATATACTGAAGATGGGAATCAATCTATTGTAAGAATAAATTTATAAGGGAGGAATTTTCATGACAGTAAGTAATGCAATGACCGCTGATTTTTTGCGTTCCGCCTATGGCGGAGAAAGTATGGCCCATATGCGATATCTTATTTGGGGGGACGTTGCTAGAGACGAAGGTTTCCCAAATGTAGGTCGATTATTTGAAGCTATTGCCTATGCAGAATGGGCCCATGCTGACAATCATTTTAAAGTACTAGGTGGGGAAAAAACCCAAGATTACACGGTAGCAGCCGGTGGAGTTTTTGGCTGTAATAAAACGGTAGATAATCTGCAAGGTGCCATTGATGGAGAGCTTCATGAGGTAAAGCAAATGTATCCCGTTTACTTAGAAACAGCTCGTTTTCAAGAAGAAAAAGGTGCTGAAAAATCTTTTCATTTTGCCCTAGAGGCAGAAAAAATTCATGCTAAGATGTTCCAGGATGCACAGGATGCTGTAAAACAAGGAAAAGACGTGGAGTTGGATAATGTTTATATTTGTCCTATTTGTGGATATACCCATGAGGGACCAGATGCACCAGATGTATGTCCTGTTTGTGGAGCAAAGAAGGAAAAGTTTAAAGCTTTTGAAAAGTAAAGGACTGTTACAAAACATACAAACAAAATATCAATAAATAAAGCCATAGATGTCTTCCTTATGCTGCTTATGAAACATCTATGGCTCCTTTCATTTAGCTTTGATTTGTTCTACTACATTCCCTTGATCCCATGATCTCTTCAATCTCTTCTACCTTTTTGGGAATCTCTTTAGATAAGACCTGACAACCATTTTCAGTAACTAGGACATCGTCTTCGATTCGAATACCGATTTTTTCTTCTTCTACATATAATCCCGGCTCTACGGTGAGCACCATTCCTGGCTCTAGGTTTCGATCTCTTCTGCCAATGTCATGGGTATCTAGCCCTAGGTAGTGGCTTACTCCATGATAATAATACTTAGATATTTCTTCTTCTTTTTGAATCAATCCTATTTTCCTACATTCCTCTGCTAGTACTTTTTTAGCAATATTATTAAGTTCCCTAAAAGGTAGCCCTGGTTTGATAGCCCGGATAACCTCTTCCCCTGCCTTTAGTACAATATTATAGAACTGTTTTTGCCTTGGTTTAAATTTTCCACTAACCGGTAGAGTTCTGCTGATATCTCCACAATAGTGCTGATAGTCTGCTCCTAAGTCAAATAACACCAATTCCCCTTCTTTTACAATATCTTGTTTTTTTACATAGTGAAGGATCACTGCTTTTTCCCCCGGGACTGCTATCGTTTCAAAGGCATTGTCCCTTGCTCCTGCATAGCGGATAGCAAAGTCAAAATAGGCCTCTAGCTGATAGGTCTTAAGTCCTGGCCTCATTTGCTTCATAAGACAATGAATTCCCTCTTTGGTAATATCAATTGCCCTTTGGATTTTTTGTACCTCTTCGGGCTCCTTAATGGTTCTAAAATCCCTAAGAATCGGATAAAGATTTTGGATCTTCAAATAGGGAAATCTTTCTTTAACCTCTTTGGCAAAGCTAAGCCCCAAGCCGGGTTTACTATCCCACTGAGTCTTTTCTAAATCTAAATAAATGCTTTCAAAGAAATAAGAGTCTAGTAGGCTGGTCAATCTCTGTTCAAAGGTAGAGACCCATTTAATCGTGGAGACTCCTGAAAGGTTTTCTGCTTCTTCCTTGGAATATTTTTTCCCTACCCATTTTTCCTTAAAAGGGTCTGCTTGTTCGATGAATAATTCTTCCTCTACCTTTCCTTCTTTCTTTATAATCATTAAAATAATGTTTTCTTCTTCTAAACCTGTTAGATAGTGAAAATTTCGATTTACTAAAAAAGGATAATCTTCATCGGCTGAACGGTGAATGGGTTTTCCTGAAAAAACAATTGCAATACTGTCTTTTTGCATTTCCCCTATTAATTTTTTTCGATTCTTTCTATAAAATTCCTTTTTCATTTTAACACTTCCTTCTCAGATTTTTTCATAATTTCATCAGTAGTGTCGAAACATCTCTTTTAAAATCTTCCGGATTTTATAATGGATATGATGAGCCATAATCCCATAATCAAAGAAATCATTAATCCAATGGTAACAAAGCTACTGCCTAAAAGCCCAAAGCCATCTCCATTTACCGAAAGGCCAATAATAAAACCATTGATGACAATGCCCAAAGCCAATAAGGCAATACTAAAGGACAATTGATTGGCGATTTTATTTAAGGTTCCTATAAACTGTTTTTCATTTTTAAAACTCAGAATCATATTGAGGTTATGGTGTTCTAGTCTTTCCAAAATATTTAAAAGACTGCCGGGAATCCTATGGATCAACTTACTAGTAACTAAAAGATTTTCCCCGATACGTTTTCCTATTCTTTGAAAAGAATACAATTCTCTCATTAACTGTTTCGTAATCGGCTGGGCAATTTCTAAAATATTTAGCTTAGGATCCAATTCAGTGATAATCCCCTCTATAATAATCAATGTCTTGGCAACCATGGCTACTTCATTGGGAATGGAAATTTTATATTGAAAAGCCAGTTGAAAAATTTGGCTTAGAAATTCTCCAATTTTAATCTCCTTTAAGGGAATCTCTAAATATTCATCCCGTAGATCATTGATTTCACTTTCCAATTGCTTAAAATCAATAGCTTCCTCTACAGCACCCATTTCTTGAATGCTTTCCACAATGAGCTTACTATTTTTTAGGGTGATTCCGGCAATCATCTTAAAAAATTGCTCTCTTTTTTCCTCACCTATCTTTCCTACAATCCCCATATCTAAAAAAGCAATACGATTTCCTGGTAATACCCGAACGTTTCCTGGATGAGGATCCCCATGAAAAAACCCATCCCTTAGGATTTGTTCTAAAATACAATGGCAGAGTCTTCTAGCAATCAAGCTGGGATCTAAATGTTTCTTCCTTAAAAGCTCCACATTCTTTACTGAAATCCCCTGTACAAAATCCATGGTTAGAACCTTTTCACTGGAATACTCTTTGTAAATACTAGGGAATAATATATTTTTATTATTTTTGAAGTTTTTTTGGAAAGTAAGGATATTTCTTCCTTCAATACGGAAATCCAACTCCTTTAAAAGGTTTTTCTTAAAATCCTTTACAACTCCTGTAAAATCATATAACTTCCCATATTTTGTCTTATGATCCAAAAAGGAAGCTACTTCCTCTATAATAGCAATATCGGTTACCAGCTTCCCTTGAATTCCTGGCCTTTGAACCTTTACCACTACTTTTTTCCCATTTTTCAAGGTTGCTCTATGTACCTGGGCAATGGAAGCTGCAGCTAAAGGGACCTTTTTAAATTCTAAAAATAACTCCTCTAAACTTCCTTGTAATTCAGTTTCCACTTGTTCTCTTATGCTCTCATAGGAGATAGGTGCTACTTTATTTTGTAAACTTTCCAACTCTTCAATAATATCCCTAGGAATGAGCTCCCGGCGGGTACTTAAAAGTTGTCCCAATTTTACAAAAGCTGGTCCTAACTCTTCTAAAGCCAGGCGCAGCCTTTCCCCCCGGGTAAGTTCTTGACTTTTATCCCCAGAGCTTTTGCGTAGTGGATGTACCTTCATATGTCTTAATAATCCCAATTGATGCAATTGATTATAAAAGCCATATTTTATAAACACGGAGGCAATTTCTTGTACTCTTTTGATCTGCTTATAGCGTTTTTTTAGCAGCAATTTTATCACACCTAAAATAAGATTCTATAAATTCATTTATTGTACTAGATAAATTATGAATCTCATAGTTTAGTGAAGACATCTATCCTCAAATCATCGAAATCAACTAGCACAACAGATTCACTTATCTTTATTATATACTTAAAATGATTTATTTAGTAGTCCATGCTGCTATTTGCTATATAAATTTTTATCTTACACTAACATTTTTATTTAAGCTTACATCGGAAAGCTCTATATTGGTCACTTCACGATACCCTAATTTATGCATAGATAAAGATTGATAGTCTATGATTTCCTCTTGGGGACTTACCTCTATAATAGGTAAAATAACTTGAAAAACGCTGCCTTCTTCTACTTTACTATGAACTAGAATCCGTCCTCCTTGCATTTCTACTAATCTTTTTACAAGATAAAGACCGATTCCACTGCCCCTAGGATTGTACTCAAGGGATCGATCTTCTTGATGAAAACGCTCAAAAATATACTCTAGCTTATCTTTTCCAATGCCAATTCCTGTATCTACTACTGAGATTTCTAGTTCTTTCCCTGATTCTTTCATAATCACCTGAATTTTTCCCCCAGGTTCGGTAAATTTAATGGCATTGGATAGGAGATTTAGTAAAATCCGTTCCATAGCAGTGATATCTACCTTAGTTATCATCTCCTCCACATCAGTATCAAAGATCAAATCTATATTTTTTTCTTCGGTATAGGGAACCACTGACAGGGTAATATCCTCTATAATCTCTACGATATTACAATCCTGTGGAGATAGTTGGAAATAGCCCACCTCCATTTTATTTAAGTCAATGGAGTTATTAATATTTCGAATTAATCGGTTACAATTCTGATTTAATATATCAAGGTATTCCTGACACTTAGGCAAATCATTTCCTATTTCATTTTTTAATATATGCCCTACAGCAGAAATAATATTAATAGGGGTCTTTAATTCATGGGAGAAGTTGGTATAAAAATCAAGGGTAAACTGGGTTTGCTTCTGATTTTCTTCTAATCGTCTTTCCCTTTCCCCAATGGTCTCTCGTAATTCTTTATCTACCCTTTCCTGGGTAATATCCCGTGCACTAACCACCCATCCTTTCATATTGTATGCTTCAAAGGGAGAGGTATATCTAAGTATGGTTCTTCCATCCTTTAGGTTAAACTCTTTGGAGAAATCCCCATAGGAGGAATAAACTTTCTCTACATACTCTATAAATTCTTCTGGTTCTATTAAGAGCTTAGCTATGTATTGATTGATCTTTTTATAATTCTTATTCTCTAATAATTTTCTAGGAATCTGAAACATTTCCATATATTTATCATTATAATGAATAATCTCATAATTTTCATTGATTACGATAATGCCTTCTTCCAATGAATTTAAAACTTTTTGCAAAATGACCTCCTTTTGCTGTAAATTTTTTTGGGGCCCTTTTCTTTTTTTGTTTCTCCTTTGAAATTTATCATTGCTTCTATAGGAAGAATAATAGGGACCCTTTAAATTGCCTTCTATAATCGCTTTATAAATAAAATAAGTTACAATATTAAAGCTAATGATTCCCATAAGGGATTTTATTATGGTATGAAATGAAGTATAATTTCTCATAGGTATAACGAATAGTAAAAGAAAAAGTAAAGCTGCTATAAATTTATATCCCTTGACGCTGGTAGTGATCTTGAATTGATTTCGTGAAACATTACTTTTAACTCCTATAGGCGAATGACCTTCCCATTGCGTATACATATTTTTTCCTCCCTACTCATGATTTTTAAACTCTTTCTATTATAAAATTTTCCTTCTGCTTTTTCTGTATCTAAATATTATTTTATACCCTTTTGTACACAAAATGCTATAGTTCCGTGGCATTTAGCCAGTATAGCAGGGGGAATAGTACAAAATAGATGGCGAATAGCCAAAGTGATAAAGGTTTTTATTACTTTTATAGAAAAATCCCTTCTATTTTTTAAATAGAAGGGATAAAGTATTCCTTTAGTTCAAAGTATTTATAACGACTCATATAAGCAATTTTGTTACTGTTTATAAAGTGAATTTGATAGGAACGATTTCCGATATCCACTAGTTTTTTGATTTCTTTTGTATTGATGACATAGGATTTATGCACCCTAAGAAAATATTTTGGTAGGATTTCTTCAATCTCTCCTAAAGTGCTATTGCTTGTATATTTATTATTTACAGTATTAATTAAAATGTTATTGTGCTTCTTTTCCACAAAAATTATTTCTTCAAAGGGTATAAAAATCGTCTCATTTTTATTTCTGACAATGATTTTTTCTTGCTGCTGCTTGATATCTTTAATCGCTAACTCATTAATAGTTTCTATTAATTTCTTTCTATTAATGGGTTTCAAAATATAGTCATAAGGGTGTACACTAAAGGAATCAATGGCATACTTTGCGTAGCCTGTTACAAAAATCATCTTCAGGTAAGGATTTATTATGTGAATATTTTTTGCAATATCTAGTCCACTTAGACTTTCACTTTCTTCTAATTCTATATCGAACAATCCAATATTTATTACTTCATTTTGTGCTATGGAAATGGCCTCATTTCCAGATCCAGTGGCAAATACTTGACCCACCAATGGATTTTCTGATACAAGTTTTTTAATAAATTCCCTAGTATATTTTTCATCTTCTAATATTAGTATATTGACCATAATAAAAGCTCCTTACTTTTTCAAACATTCTGGTACATCTGGTTCATAAAGCATCCATCCGCTAGCAAGACTTACATTTGAAGTAGCTATAACAGATAAAACGGAAGCTAGAGAAGATAATAATTTTCTTTTAAGCATTTTCCTTCCTCCTTTCTTTTTTATCATTGATTATATTGTCAATGGCATAGATGGTTTTATATCCCATGGGAGTGATAAGATAAAAACTAATAAACCCACCTAATACCATTGATAAAGCATAGTTATAATACTGATAATAACAACATACTCCAATGAGTATCAAAACAAATAGCAATACCATGAATGTTTTCATCTTTCGTTTCATTCTTTGGTTCACTTGGGCAACTCTATTTTTATGAGTTCCTGCTGGTACCCAACACCAAATGCAGATACAACCTACTAATAATAGGATAATGGCCATTAATAAGAGTATTTCAGGACCAACAGAAATGGAATCAGCTAATTTAGCACAGAAAATAGTAGATAAAAGTCCTATACTTAAACATCTTCCATAGGTAGAAAGATGAACCCCTCCCCCAAAACGTCGTAAAGTTATAAAACTAACAAGATAAACCATTGTAATCTCTAATAATCCTAAAAGATATGCACTACCTATAATCACGATTAGCTTTATAATAGAATAAAGTATCACTTCTAAGGCATAATCAAAGATGCTTATTTCATCTTCATTGGATTGTAATTCAGCTCCTAACCCCTTTGCGAGCTTTGCTGAAACCCTCTTAACCAATTCTATTCCCCTTTCCCTGCAAGATACACTTTAAATAGGGTTCGCTGGGTTGATAGCAACTCTATACTGCCCCCGTATTGTTCTACAAGGCTTTTTACAAGAAATAATCCATAACCTCTTCCCTGAGAACCCTTAGTAGTAAATCCTGCGCTAAATATTTTTCTGAAAAATTTCGGTGAGATCGTAGGTCCATTATTAAAAACATAGATGACATACTTATTTTGCTCATACTTAATCTCTAATCCTACAGCTCTATTATTCTCCCCATTTGCTAAGACTGCTTCAAAGGCATTGTCTAATAGATTTCCTAATATACTGGATAAATCCCAAGGGGAGATACATATTTCATTCACATCACATTTTATAGCAAAATCAAATTTAATGTTTTTGGATTTTGCTACCTGACTTTTGGTATTTAATAATACTGTGATAACAGGATTCCCTAGATAGATCACCTCATCAGAACTAATATTTTGTTCTGATAAACCATCCATATATTCAATGGCACTATCAATTTTTCCCAAATGAATCATGGCCTGGATGGTTTGAAGATGACGATTGTACTCGTGTCTCTCAGATTGTAATGCTTTCATCAAGCTCTCTGTTTGTTTTAGATTGTCCTTCATTGCTTGCACTTCTACTTCTCTTCTTGCTGCTTTCCCAATTTCCTTTATAAAGGCTAGTACAATAATAGTAATAATAATGACTATAATATTTACAAAGGGCAAAAAGTCTTTCACATATTCAATG
>USMD01000058.1 GCA_900555725.1 uncultured Garciella sp.
GTTAATGATTTTAGCAATGCTTATTAATAACCCTATTTTATATGGAATAGTGTTTTTTCTAAATTTTATTTTAATTACTATGGCGGCAAAAATACCAGTAGAAAAATATATAAAATTTTTATGTATTCCATTGTCTTTTTTGCTTTTAGGTATGATCCCTATACTATTGTCCATAGGAGAAGAGATCACCCAGTTTATTTTTTCTATCAATATAGGAAATATGTATCTTGGAATAAGAAGGGAAGGAATACAGCAGGGAATAGAATTATTGGTTAGAAGTTTATCCTGTGTTTCTTGTACTTTTTTTCTTATTTTAACTACTCCTATCAATGATTTGATCGTTGTATTTCAAAAACATAAAATACCTTTTATTGTAATTGAATTAATGGTTTTAATGTATCGATTTATATTTATATTGTTGGAAGAGACTCATAATCTTATTTCGGCCCAAAGTTTAAAGTTAGGGTATGGAAATTTAAAAAACAGTTGTCGATCGATATCGATTTTAATCGCTTGTCTATTTTATAGAGTAATGGATCGATATCAATTCTTACAATATAGCTTAGAGGCTCGGGGCTTTGATAGTAAATTTCATATGTAGGTGATAGCCAATGATAAAAACCAAAGAGATGTATTACACTTATGAAGATGGAACGATAGCATTAAAGAATATAAACTTAGATATAGATAGGTACAATATTGTAGGAATCGTTGGAGCCAATGGCTCAGGGAAAACAACTCTTTTTTTTAATCTTATGGGGCTTTTAAAGCCCTCCAAGGGTAAAGTCTTCATTGGAAATCAAGAAGTAAAATATAATAAATCTTTTTTAAGGAAAATCAAAAAAAGAATGGGAATTGTATTTCAAGATCCTGATAAACAGATTTTTTATTCTAAGGTATATGATGATGTAGCTTTTGGACCACGGAATTTAGGTATGAAAGAAATCCAAGTAAGAGAAAGGGTGGAAAAGGCTTTACAATTAGTAGGAATGGGAAAGTTTGTAAAAAAGCCAGTGCATTTTTTAAGCTATGGTCAAAAAAAGAGAATTGCCATAGCAGGAGTACTAGCCATGGGAAATGATATTGTATTATTTGATGAGCCCACTGCTGGATTAGACGCTGAAGGGACAGATAAAATAGTTGCCATTATCAAAAAATTATCTAAGGAAGGGAAAAAAATACTTATTTCTAGTCATGATATGGATTTAATCTATGAATTGTGCGAATATGTTTATGTGATGTTTCAAGGAGAATTTATAGGAGAAGGGAATCCCCAAGAGGTTTTTGCCCAGGATGAATTAATAAAAAAAGCTATGTTAAAGCAACCATGGATGGTAAAAATTCGAAAAGTTTTAAATAAATATGATTGATTAAATATACTATTTTTTACTATAGGCATTAATTGTGATATTATACGTAAGAAAAGTAAATTATTGAGGTCGGTGAAGGCAATGGAAGTAGCAGTTATTGGTGTAAATCATAGGGTCGCATCTGTAGAAGTAAGAGAGAGATTTTCTTTTACCAAATCTAAGAAAGAAGAGGCTTTTCAGGTTTTAAAAGAGCAAGGCATTCAAGAGATGGTGATCCTATCAACTTGCAATCGTAGTGAAGTATATATTGCAACAGATAATTTAGAACAAGGGATTCATTCTGCTTGTAATTTTCTAGGGCAGTATTCAGGACTAGAAAATATTTTAAAATATCTTATTATAAAAAGAAATCAAGAAGCTGTATATCATTTATTTAAAGTGGCAGCAGGATTAGAATCTTTAGTTTTAGGAGAAGATCAAGTTTTAGGACAAGTCAAAGAAGCCCATCAATTTGCTATGGACAAGTCCCATAGTGGAAAATTACTTAATAAATTATTTCGAGAGGCTATTACTGCTGCAAAACATATTAAAAATACTTATAAAATATCAGAAAATCCCACCTCTGTTAGTTATACAGGTTTGAAATTGCTAAAAAGAGAAATAGGCTCTATGAAAGGGAAAAAAGCACTAGTCATTGGAGCAGGAAATATGGGAAAGCTTTCCTTAATGTATCTTTTAGAAGAACATCTACAAAAAATATATATTACCAATCGAACTCGAAAACGACTGGATCCTTTAAAGGAAGATTTAAAATATAAGGATTCTGTGGTATTTATTTCCTATGAAGATCGATATCAAATCATAAAAGATGTGGATATTGTAATTTCGGCAACAGCATCTCCCCATACCATATTAAGAAAGGAATCTATGCCTGAATTAGAAAAGAAACTTTATATTTTAGATTTAGCCATTCCTAGAGATGTAGATCGAGAAATTGGACAGTTGGAAAATATTTGTCTTTATGATATTGATCATTTAAAAAGAGTAATTGATGAAAATATAGAACATCGGCATCATTTATTAAAGCCTATTATGAAAATCATTGATCAGAGAGTTCAAGATTTTTATGGATGGAAACAAAGTGCTAAATTAGATGAAATCATTGCTCAAATATCCATAGAGCATGAAAAAATCAAACAAGATGCTATGGATTATATTCGGAGAAAAACAGATATCTCCCATCAGGATATGGAAAAGGTAGAGAAAATGATAAACTCTAGTTTGAAAAAGACTATAAAACCTATTATTGAATTAAAGAAATTAAAAGATGAGAAGAAATTAGAAATTTATATTGCTATGTTAAATGATATCCTTAGGATGTGAATGAAATGTACTATCCAATTATGATTCAATTCAATCATAAAAAAGCAGTGATATTTGGAGGAGGAAGGGTGGCTTATCGAAAATGTTGCTCCATTTTAAAATGTGGAGGTAAAGCCATCATTATAAGCGAGGAATTTATAAAGCAATTTTATTTGCTAGAGAAAGAGTATACAAATTCTTGTACTTTAATAAAAGATGTATATAAAGAGGAATATATAAAAAATTGTTATATAGTAGTAGCTGCCACTGATTCCAAAGAGGTAAATGATTCTATATCTAAATATTGTCATAAAAAAAATATATTATGCAATGTAGTAGATAATCCAGAACAATCCGATTATATTGTTCCCTCTATTGTAAGGAGGGGAGATCTTTTAATAGCAATATCTACCTCTGGAAAGAGTCCTTCCTTAGGTCAGAAGATTAGAAAGGAATTGGAAAAAAAATACACTCAGGAATATGAAGAATATTTAAATCTTCTTGGGCAGATACGAGAGAAAGTTCTACAGGAAGAAAGAACTCAGGAAGAAAAAAGAAAGATTTTAAAGGAGATCCTAGATCTTTCCTTGGAAGAGTTAAGAGGATGGATGAAAAAATCCAAAAATAACTCACATTCTTAGCCTTGGAACACTGCAAATCGGAGTTTACTAGCGTAACAAAATAGTGTATGATTCTACAATTTGACTAAGGGGCGTTGTTTCATGAATATTATTGTAGGGACAAGAGGAAGTAGGTTGGCATTGAGTCAAACCAAGTGGGTGATTTCCCAATTAAAAGGGAAATATCCTAATGATAGTTTTGAGGTAAGAGTGATTAAGACCACAGGAGATAAAATTCAAAATGTCAGTCTTGATAAAATAGGACAAAAAGGAGTATTTGTCAAGGAAATGGAAGAACAATTGTTAAAGGGAGAAATCCACTTGGCTGTTCATAGTATGAAGGATATGCCTGGAGAGCTTCCCCAGGGATTGCTGTTTTCTTGGGTGCCCAAGAGAGAAGACTTTCGAGATGCCCTTATTTTCAATAAGGAATATAGATTTCTTGATGATTTGCCAAAGGGAGCTACGATTGCTACTGGAAGTAAACGCAGAGCCTATCAACTTTTAAGGACTAGAAGGGATCTCAATATCGTACCTATAAGGGGAAATATTGATACTCGACTTCGAAAGATGAAGGAACAAAACTTAGATGGCGTTATTTTAGCCGTAGCGGGATTAAAAAGACTAGGTTTCTATGGGAAACTAATAGAAAATATCCAGATTCTATCCCCAGAGATTATGCTGCCATCCCCTGCCCAAGGAGCTCTTGCCTTAGAAATTCGGGAGGATAATAGGAAATTGCATAGAATGATAGAGAAAATAAGAGATGACCAGGCCCATCTACAAGTAATTGCTGAAAGGGCTTTTTTAAAGGAAATAGGAGGAAGTTGTCATATTCCTATAGGAGCTCTTTGTACTGTAGTAGGAAAAAAGATTCAATTAGAAGGGTTATTGGGGAATGAGGACGGAAGCATTTTAATTCAAAGGAAGATTTTTGGTGATAAAAACAAAGTAGAAGATTTGGGGCGTCAACTTGCTCAAGATATTCTTAAGGAGATGAAAGGAAATGAAGGGTAAAGTCTTTTTAGTGGGAGCAGGCCCAGGGGATGACCAATTGATTACCCTAAAAGGTTTAGAGTGTATTAAAAGGTCAGATGTGATTGTTTACGACAGACTGGCTTCTAAGGGATTGTTAGACAATAGAAAAGAAGAATGTGAGCTTGTTTACGTAGGAAAAAGATCCAGTCATCATACCAAGACTCAAGATGAAATCAATGAAATTATATGCCAAAGGGCGCTGGGGGGAAAGATTGTAACTCGTCTAAAGGGAGGGGATCCTTATGTTTTTGGAAGAGGAGGGGAAGAAGCAAAGTACTTAAAGGATAGAGGCATAGATGTGGAGATAGTGCCTGGTATTACTTCGGCCATTGGAGGATTAGCCTATGCTGGGATTCCCATTACCCATAGGGATTATGCTTCCTCTTTTCATGTAATTACAGGGCATTTAAAGGATAAGGATAAAGAGCTAGATTGGAAGGTATTGGCCAAACTAAAGGGAACATTGGTATTTTTAATGGGAATGGGCGAGTTAGAGCATATCACCAAAAAATTGATAGAAAATGGCCTGAAGAAAGACACTCCTGTGGCAGTGATCAATTGGGCAACCACAGAGAAACAAAGAGTGTTTACAGGGACTTTAAGGGATATTTATGGGATTACCCTCGAAAAGGGATTATCTTCCCCTAGTATTATTGTAATAGGAGATGTAGTAAGATTAAGGAAAGATTTAAACTTCTTTGAAACCAAACCCCTTTACGGGAAAAAAATATTAGTTACCCGAGCCCACAGTCAAGCCAGTAAGCTTACCAATAAAATTCATGAGTTAGGTGGAACTCCCATAGAATTTCCCGTAATTAGAATAAAGGATTTAAGTGATCAGTCATCTATTGGTCAGGAGATCAGAAGAGTAAATAAATATAATTATATTATTTTTACTAGTCAAAATGGGGTTAGGCTTTTTTTTCGACGTCTGTTTTTTCTCGGATTAGATATGAGACAATTAGCCAATACTACTATCGTCGCTATAGGAAAGGCTACAGCAAGGGAAATCGAGAAGTATCATTTACACGTTGATATTGTGCCTAAGGAATATGTGGCAGAGGGAATTTTTAAGGAATTGAAAGACCGATTAAGACCAGAGGATAAAATATTGATTCCAAGGGCAAAGAATTCTAGGGACTTTCTTGTAAAACATCTTAGTAATCTTTGTTTTGTAAAGGAATTAAAAATTTATGAAACTCTGTTAGGGGAAGGAGTAGAATCCAAAGAAGAGATAAAAGGACTATTAAGAAATAAAGGAATTGACTATATTACCTTTACCAGTTCTTCTACAGTAAAAAATTTAGTAAAAATTTTAGGAGATACGAAGGTTTTACAAGATGTAAAATTGGTGTCCATTGGTCCTATTACTTCAAAGACCATCGCTGACTTTGGCTTAAAAGTCTACAAACAAGCTAAAAATTACGATATTGGCGGACTTGTGGAAGTACTGAAAGAGGATTAGGAGGAATAAAAATGATTCGAAGACCAAGAAGATTAAGGGCAAATGAAAATATACGTTCTATAGTAAGAGAAACCCATTTAAATGCGGATTCTTTGGTGTATCCTATGTTTGTGGTAGAGGGGAAAGGAATCAAAAGAGAGATTCCTTCTATGCCAGGGAATTATCATTTTTCTGTAGATACATTAGTAGAAGAGGTAAGAAAACTGATTGACTTAGGCCTAAAAAGTATTCTATTATTTGGAATTCCTAAGCATAAAGATGAATGCGCCAGTGAAGCCTATGACCAAAATGGCATTGTGCAAAGAGCCATAAGGGCATTGAAAGAAAACTTTGGAGATTCTATTTATATCATCACCGATGTTTGTTTATGTGAATATACTTCAACAGGACATTGTGGAATGATAAAAGATCAAATGGTGGATAATGATGCTACCTTACCTTTTCTTTCTAAAACTGCCCTAAGTCATGCTCAGGCAGGGGTAGATATGGTAGCTCCATCGGATATGATGGATGGGCGGATTGCTCATATGAGAAAAACTTTAGATGAAAATGGATTTAAGTCTATTCCTATTATGGCTTATAGTGTAAAGTATGCTTCTGCTTATTATGGGCCCTTCCGAGAAGCAGCAAACTCAGCTCCTCAATTTGGAGATCGAAGAAGTTATCAAATGGATTCAGCTAATGGAAGGGAGGCCCTATTGGAGGTAAAACTTGATCTAGAAGAAGGGGCAGATATTGTTATGGTAAAACCTGCGTTGGCCTATTTAGATATTATTAGCAAAGTAAAAGAGATTTCAGATGTTCCAGTAGCTGCTTATCATGTAAGTGGAGAGTATTCGATGTTAAAAATGGCTATTGATCAAGGACTTATGGGAGAAGATGTGATCCAAGAAACCCTAATTGCTATAAAAAGGGCAGGAGCAGATATCATTATTACCTATTTTGTAAAAGAACTTTTAAAAAAAGGAATTATTTGAAAATTTAAGGGAAAAGAGGGATAAAGATGAATTTAAATCGATCCAAAGAATTATTTGAAGAAGCAAAAAAATACATGCCCGGTGGAGTAAATAGCCCTGTTCGTGCCTTTCAATCGGTGGGAATGGACTCCCTTTTTGTACAAAAGGGCAAGGGCAGCAAGGTCTATGATGTAGATGGTAATGAGTATATTGATTATATTTGTTCTTGGGGTCCTTTAATCCTTGGCCATAGCAATCAAATCCTTTATAAGGACATCCATAAAGTTTTAGAGAACGGAACTAGTTACGGTCTTTGTACAGAAGAAGAGATTAAACTGTCAAGACTCATTGTAGAAGCTTATCCTTCTGTAGATATGGTAAGGATGGTAAATTCTGGAACAGAGGCTACCATGAGCGCCTTAAGGCTCGCAAGGGGTTATACTAAACGCAGCAAAATTTTAAAATTTGAAGGATGTTACCATGGCCATTCGGATTCATTACTTGTAAAATCTGGATCGGGGGCTTTAACATTTCATGAACCCACTAGTTCTGGTGTTACAGAGGACGCTATTAAAAACACCTTAGTGGCACCTTATAACGATATAGAAGCTTTAGAAAAAATTTTTCAAACTTATGGAGAACAAATAGCAGCGGTTATCATTGAACCGGTTTCAGGAAACATGGGGGTAGTGCCGGCGAAAAAAGAGTTTTTACAGATATTACGAAAACTTACAAAACAATATCACACGGTATTGATTTTTGATGAGGTTATCACGGGGTTTCGATTAAGCTTTGGTGGAGCTCAAGAGGTTTATGGGATTGAGCCAGATCTTACCTGCTTTGGAAAGATTATAGGAGGAGGACTACCTGTAGGGGCCTATGGAGGAAGAAAGGAGATTATGAAGATGGTATCTCCTTTAGGACCAGTGTATCAGGCAGGTACCCTATCAGGTAATCCCTTAGCTATGCATTTAGGATATAATGCTCTTTCCTATTTAAAAGAAAATCCCAAGGTTTATGAACATATTGAAAATAGGGCCAAAGAATTAGAAAAGGGTATTTTACAAGATATAGAGGAGTTAAAGATCGATGCTAATGTAAATCGCTTTAAAGGGATGTTAAGTATATTCTTCACAAAAGATAAAGTGGAAAGTTTTGAAGATGTCGTCAAATGTAATACTAAAATCTTTGCTAAGTATTTTAAAAATATGCTAAACCAAGGAATCTTATTGGCTCCCTCTCAATTTGAAGCTATGTTTTTATCCTATGCCCATAGGAAAGAAGATATCCAAAAAACTCTGGAGGCAAATAAAAAGGCAATGTTGTTACTAAAATAAATAGATTCTACCATTGAGTGAATGTATATAATAAAAGTTAAAAAAAATCGTGCATAAAAAGGGATGTTTAAGTTCTAAACTTCTTTATGTACGATTTTTGCATTTGAGATTTTCTGCATTTGCAGAACTGACAATCTAGTGTTATAATTAAGTAGTCAGTTTATAAAATTTGGATAACCTATCAATTTGAAGAAAGGATTGATTATAATTGATAGAATATAAAAATGTAAGAAAACAATATAATGATATCAGTGTAATTAAAGATATTAGCTTTACTATTGAAGATGGGGAATTTGCCATTTTAATTGGTCCATCGGGATGTGGGAAAACCACTACCCTTAAGATGTTGAATCGATTGATTCCAATGGATGGAGGAGATATTCTAATTGATGGAAAAAGTATCAAGGATGTCCAGCCCGAAAACCTTCGTAGAAATATTGGCTATGTTATTCAACAAATTGGGCTTTTCCCTAATATGACGATTGAAGAAAATATTTGTGTGGTACCGAAATTATTAAAATGGAGTAAGGAAAAGTGTCATAAGAGAGCTCAAGAACTTTTGGAACTTGTTAATATGCCCTATGAAGAATATGGACATAAATATCCAAATGAGCTTAGTGGAGGACAGCAGCAGAGAATAGGGGTGTTAAGGGCTCTTGCGGCAGAACCTCCTATTATATTGATGGACGAACCCTTTGGAGCTCTAGATCCTATTACTAGGGATAATTTACAGGATGAAGTGAAGGATTTACAAAAGAAACTTCATAAGACCATTATTTTTGTAACCCACGATATGGACGAAGCCATTAAACTAGCGGATAAAATTATTTTTATGAACAAAGGAGAAATCTTGCAAATAGCTGCCCCTGAAGAAATGCTTAGAAATCCAGATCATCCTATGATTAGCAGCTTTATGGGCAAACTTTCCTATTCTCCATCGGGAAATGATCTAACCTGTGAAGATGTTATGAAAAGAAAGGTATTTACTGTTCCAGAAAATAAAAAAATTCTTGAAAGTGTTACATTGATGAGACAAAGAGAATTGGATTCTGCTGTTGTAATAGATGAAAAGAAAAAATATAAAGGGGTGGTAACCATTGAAGATATCAAAGAAAGAGGCAGACCCGGTGAAGAAGTATCTAAATTAATGGATACCAGTGCTCCAACTGTGTTATTAAACACGAATGCAAAGGAGGCATTTGATCTTTTAATAGAAACAAAAGCAGATTATTTGATTGTTTTAAACAGGAATAAGACCGTTGCAGGGATTATCACAAAAACCAGTATGACAAAAGCCCTTGCCAGTGTAATTTGGGGGGATGAAAATTGAGTATGTCAGAATTTTTTGATATGTATGGAAAAATGATGGTAGATGCCACCATTACTCATTTAGCCTATGTTTTTATTTCTGTTGGCTTGGGATTTATTATTGCTTTAATATTAGGAATTCTATTGTCTAGATTACCTAGAATATCTAAAATTGCATTACCTCTTATAAGTATCTTTCAAACAATTCCAGGATTGGTATTTATCGGAGTTCTTTTCATTTATTTAGGAATGGTACCTATTACTGTTATTATAGCTCTTACTATTTACTCGATTTTTCCTATTTTAAAAAACACTTATACAGGTATATTAGATGTAGATAAAAGTATAAAGAAAGCCGCAAGGGGTTGCGGAATGACCAATAGGCAAATTCTTCTTAGGGTTGAGCTTCCCCTTGCTAGTAATGCAATATTTAATGGATTAAGAATGTCCACTATCTATACAGTAAGTTGGGCAGTATTAGCAGCCATGATTGGGCTAGGTGGATTAGGGGAGTTTATCTATAGGGGGATTTCTACTAATAATAATACTTTAATCGTTGGTGGGGCTGTGCCTGCTGCGATTCTTGCAATTCTTCTTGGATTTATCATTGATCGAGTTCAAAAAAAAGTAACCCCACGGGGATTGCAAAGGAGGGATTAATGTGGATTTTGAAGTTGTATTAGAGCATTTATATCTAGTATTGATATCTAGTATTTTTGCTACTATGATAGGATTGATATTAGGAGTGATTGTGTATTTCTTTAAGCCAGTACGTTCTATTATTTTAAAGATAATAGATACGATACAGACGATCCCTGCTCTAGCCATATTAGGGTTGCTTATGATTATTTTTGGTGGTACAAGCATTACTGTTATTATAGGTTTGATATTATATTCCCTATTACCCATTGTAAGTAATACTTATGTTGGTTTAAAAAATATTGAACCCAGCATTAAAGAAGCAGCAGTAGGAATGGGAATGACTAAAGTACAGAGACTTTTTCAAGTAGAATTACCCATAGCTTTTCCTATGGTTTTTACAGGAATTCGAATTGCGGTAGTAAATTCTATTGGTACAGCTGTTTTTGGTTCTTTTGTTGGGGGTGGAGGACTAGGTGCCACCATTAATAGGGCAATATTGATTCAAGATATGCCTACCCTTATGTATGCTACCCTATCCCTTATGATTATGGCAGTCATTTTTGACTATGGAATGGGATCTGTAGAAAAGAGATTAAAAACCCATTCTTAGGGACGATTAGCTATCGGATAAAAAAGAAAAAAGGAGGAATAAAAAATGAAAATCAAAAGGAATCTGTCTATACTACTGATTGTAGTATTGCTAACTGGAATTTTAGTTGGCTGTAGCAGCGATAAAGGAAATGAAGAATTTGTGATTATGGAAGGAACATTTTCTGAAGTAAGTATTCTTGGTCATATGGTAGGGCAGTTAATTGAGGAATATACCGATTTAGATGTTACTTATCATGATGCCATGAGTACAGTGCCCTTTGCCAATGCAGTAGAATCAGGGGAAATTGATCTTGGACTTAGTTATGATGGGACTCTTTTATCTACTCTTTTAGGATATGATCCTAGCGATGTTCCTAAAGGAAAAGATCTTTTTGAATGGGCCAATCAAAAAGGGAAAGAAGATAGGGGCCTTATGTTAACTGGTAATCTTGGCTTTGAAAATACCTATGCTTTAGGAGTAAAAAGAGATTTTGCCGAAAAAAATGATATAAAATCGATCAGTGATTTAAAACCCTATACGAAAAATTTGACCTTTGGTGCAGAACATGAATTCTTTGATGAAGAAGGTACTGTACGTTTTAAACCATTTAATAAATATTATGGAATAAAATGGAAAGATAGCAAGTCTATGGAGCTTGCCTACAAGTATTCTGCTATAGACAGTAATAATATTGATGTAACTATGGTCTATACCACAGATGGATTGAACGTAAAATCTGACTTAGCGATGTTAGAGGACGATAAGAATTTTTTCCCGCAATATTATGGTAGTTTCTTAGTGAGAGATGGTGTATATAAAGAATTTGCAGAAACAGCACCAAATCTTAAAAAAGTATTGACCATGTTAAATGACAAGATTGACAATGAAACCATGACACAGATGAATTATCAGGCAGATGTAGAGGGAAAAGATCCTGATGACATTGCTCGAGAATTTTTAGTAAAGGAAGGATTAATTAAAGAGTAGGGGATTCTGGAGATGTCTATTTAAGCCTAGCCATTGCTGTACACCTAAAGGACAACGAATTCTAAGTATCGAAAATACCGATACTTAGAATTCTGTTAGGTAGCTTTAGGTGGAGTAAAAGCTCCATCCGAAGCCAAGAACTCTGTTTATAGATTCTTTTCGCTTTTTAAATCATAGCCATAATATTTTTCTCTATAAAATCAGGTAAATGATTTCCATCACAATTGGTGCTAAATACAAAATGAACCTGGTACTTTTCCCCAATCTTTTCAAGATCTTTAAAGGCAAGTTCCAGGTCATAAATATTAGTATTGGTAATATCTAATAAATTGTCAACATAAATCTCATCTATATCATAATTTTCTGCAATCAAACCATTCATAAATCCCAAAAATTTATCTCGTCCCCTTATTGAAAATTCATTTACATTTACAAAACGAATATCCCTATGAAGATTGAAAGCAGATCTTTGTTTTACATCTACAAAAACAATTTCTCCCTTGGCAGTTTTTACAGCTTCATTTGCCAACTCAATCATTTTTTTTGTTTTTCCACTTCCCTTTTTCCCGCAAACTATGCTTATCATGATAAACACCTCTTTCTAAAAATATTTTGATTATTTAACATGAATTTAAATTTATTTATATATTCGTCATAACATAAAAAGTTCCTTCTTCTAATTCTGTATACATGTGAACATTTTCATAGTTGTTCATTTATAAATAATTATTATTAAAATATACAAAAAATACCTCATCACAAAAAATATTGATGAGGTACCTGTCTCTTATAC
>USMD01000059.1 GCA_900555725.1 uncultured Garciella sp.
GATTTCTGCCTGTCTCGTGGGCTCGGAGATGTGTATAAGAGACAGGCTATATACACCATAAAACGATAAATAAAAAATTGAAAGGTAAAATAGAATTCAATAAAAGGAGTCATAGATGTTTCACAGATAGCTATCAGTAAGTATTCACAGAGCAACGTAGTAAAGGCATCTATGGCTTTTTATTATTATTTCCCATAAGAAAAATAATCCATTATCCCAGTGTAAATTGCCCAAGCAAGCTTATTTTGATAGTTTTCATCATTTAATAATCGTTCTTCTTCCGGATTAGAAAGAAATCCCCCTTCCACCAAAACAGATGGGACAGGATTTTCCTTTAAAATATAATAACTATCAGTTGCCTTGGCTTGACGGTCATTTCCATTTTCAAGAACACTCTTTAATTCTTCCTGTACTAGTTCGGCTAATATCTTACTTTCTTCATCCCCTTCCAAATAAAAGGTTTGAGCCCCATAATACTTTGAAGATGGAAAACTATTTAAATGGACACTAATAAATAAATCTCCATTGCTTTCCTGAATGAGCTTCCGGCGATTTCTAAGGTCCTCATTTTTCTTCTTTCTTATAGACTGAGAATCCTCAGTATAGAGTCCCACATCCTTACTTCTTGTAAGGATAGCAATCCCTCCACTTTCCTCAATATAGGCTCTCAGTTTTTGGGCAATTTGTAAATTTAGATCTTTTTCATGGACTCCTTGACTTCCTTCTTTTCCTGGGTCAATTCCCCCATGACCTGCATCTATAATTACAACCTTGTTAAAATTAGGAAAACCAAGGCTTGTTACCGCTGCCTCATAATAAACTTGATTATAGTAAACCAAACCCATGCTCACTATGGTAAATAAAATCAATAATCCAAATACCTTTAACTTTTTCATCCCTCTACCTCCTCGTACTTTACTACTAAAATATTCAAAAGACAAGTAGTAATATGCATGGGATAGAGGATAAATCCATAGCGAGAAATCAAATATTTTCCCCTTGAAACCTCTTTAATGCTTTTTTATAATCTTCTTTGGTATCAATATCAAAATTCTCTTTAGAATCTAATATAGGAACATAAACCACCTGGTTGTAATATTTACCAATGATTTCTTTTGGTCCCTTATCCCCTTGAATATTTTTGATTTCTTTAAAAAAATTCTTGCTAAAGATCACTGGATTGCCCCTTTTGCCATCATAGGTAGGCACAATCATCTTCTGAGGATAAGCTTTAAAATGCTCTAACAATTGATTTATAGTATGGACTGTTATAAAAGGTTGATCTCCTAATAAAAATAAAATTCCTTCTGCTTCCTCCTCTAGTCTTTCAATGGCTTTTTTTACTCCGTAACTTTGTCCAAGATAGTATTTTTCATTGTAAATAAGTTTGATTTCTTTATCCTCAGCAATTCTTTCAAATTCCTGTCTATGATGACCATATACTAAAAAAATATTCTCCACTTTAGATGCCTTGCTATGATCAATAACATGTTCTACCACTCTTTTTCCTCCAAGGGGCATAAGCAATTTATTTTTTCCAAATCTTTTGGCCATCCCTGAGGCTAATATAACAGCCTTTACCATACTTTCTTTCACCTACCCTATTATAAATTTAATAGGCCTCTGTAAATCTTGTACTTGTCCTATGAGAATCTTTAAATTTTCAATGGTGCTTTTTTCTATCAGTTGATTTGCCAGTTCTAAAGCTTTTCCTTCCCCTTTCTTGTCTACTTTATTGATCAAAATATATACTTCTTTTTTTTTATCTACTCCCTTTAATATTCCTTCCCTATGAAAAAAGATTTTTGGGATATTTTCCTTTGTTAAATATATCTTCCCATTCCCTTTATTTTTTCCCAAAAGAGCTAAGACCTTTTCTGGTCGATGAACATATTGAGAAGTAATGGGCTTGTCCAACACCTCTATTCCCATTACTGCAATAACCATATCACTATCTTTAGGTAATACAGGCTCATGTTCTGCTGGAGCTTTAAAGGGCTTTTCCTTAGCTCCATCAGCTTCCACTAGGATAAGGTTGAAGATTCTTTCCCTTTTTATTTTTTCTATCCAGCTTTTAGGAATTCCCCTTAATTTTCCTTTGTCTTTCAAAAGTATTGTAGTAAGACATAGTATAGGATACTCTCTATAATCGTTTTTTAATTGATGGATGGCCCTATTATATTGGGGCTCAACGATTAGTTTTTTCGCCATATTTCCTTGGGCTAGTGAAATATGGGTAGTAGTAGTAACCAATATCTTTTTTCCCTGTTTACTACATTCCTTTGCCAGAGAAAACATGGTAGTACTTTTCCCTCCTCCACCTATTAGAGAAATAACCTTTGGGCTATCTTTTATATTCAACGCTTCATGAATCTGCATATTTTCACCATTCTTCTCATAAATTTTTAAATAGATAAAAATAAGTAAAGTATCCCATCTTAAAGGAAATCCTTTTCAATGGAATACTTCACCGAATAAGAAATTTTTTATTGATCCATATCCTCTCTCTCTTTTTGTTCTTCAGCAATGGTTTTCTTAGGTAATACAATATTGAGAGTAAAAGCAATAATGGTAGCGATAATTACTGGAGAACTGCCAAAGATATCAATAAACCATTTTGGAAATGCAGCAATAGATTCCGGTACCATATTGGTTCCCATTCCTAATGCTACAGCTAGTCCTACTAGGGAAGTATTTCTAGCAGATAATTCATCCTGCATAATTAATTTAATTCCCGACATGGTAATGAGTGCAAATACTGAAATGGTAGCTCCTCCTAATACCGCTTGGGGAATGGTTGTCATTAAAGCACCAAACTTAGGAATAAATCCACAAAGTAATATTACCATTGCTGAAATAGCGAATACAAACCTACTAACTACCTTATTCAAAGCAACAATCCCAACATTTTGACTATAGGTTGCAGTAGGAAGAGCTCCGAAAAAAGATCCAATAATACTAGCAATTCCGTTTCCAACAATTCCACCGGAAAGTTCATCGTCGGTAGGCTCTCGATCTAACCCCCCTGCGGTAGTAGCTGATAAATCCCCTACAGCTTGAATAGAATTTACAATGTACATTATCGCCATAGTAATAATCGCTGTTGTATTAAATTCCATCCCAAAATAGCGAGGTCTCGGTAGAGCAAACCATCCTGCTTCTCCAACTGCTGAAAAATTCACCATTCCCATAAATATAGAAATAATATATCCCACCACAATACCAACTAGTATAGAGGCTAATTTAAAATATCCCTTTGTAAAATTATTGCAAATAATTACTACTAAAAGAGTAATAATAGCAATTCCCCAATTTTCAAGGGCACCATAGGTTGGAGATCCATTTCCCCCTGCCATATAGTTAATAGCTATTGGGTAAAGGGATAAGCCTATAGTAAGCACCACAGTTCCGGAAACGATAGGAGGAAAATATTTCCTAAGACGCTTAATAAATATTCCCACCAAAATAGCTACAAAACCTCCTATCAGTTCTGCTCCTAATACTCCGGCAATGCCATAGTCCCCTGCAATAGCCAAAACAGTAGGTACATATGCAAAGCTTACTCCCATAATCACCGGTAGTCTCGAACCTACCCTAAAGCCAAAACCTCCAATAGGATAAAGTTGTAATAGGGTAGCAATTCCTGCAATAAACATACAAGTCTGTATAAGTATAGTGCTATCCTCTGCATTTAACCCCACAGCTCCAGAAAGAATAATTGCTGGTGAAATGTTTCCAATCAGCATCGCTAAAACGTGTTGTAGACTTAAAGGCGCTGCTTTTCCTAAAGGCGGTCTTCCATTTAGATCAAATAGTGAAGTATTCTTTGTACCATTGGTTCCCATAATAAATTCTCTCCTTTGCATTGAATCTCTCCCAGAAGGCCTTAAAGCCTTTCTCCTTTATAATCCATTCACCCTTTTTTATAAATTGTAAAAAGGATCCGTAAAAATTCTTTAAAAATAGAATGCCTTTCAATAAAGACGAAATATTTTGAAAATAATTATAAAGCTAATCTAAACAATTATAAATAGGTATTTGCTTATAAGTTAAATCAATAGAATGCTTTATAAAGCATTCTATTGGAATGATTCGTTACCTAGCTAAAGCGATCACCTCGACCTCTACTGGTGCATCCTTAGGTAACTTAGCCACTTGTACACAGGATCTTGCTGGTGCTTCCTCTGGAAAATAACTTCCATATACTTCATTCATAGCTGCAAAATCTCCTATGTCCTTTAGAAATACAGTTGTCTTTATTACCTTTTCCATACTGGAACCTGCTTTTTCTAAAATGTTTTTTACATTATCTAAAGATGCCTTTGTTGCTTTTTTAATATCATCAGTTACTAATTCAGCAGTTTTCATATCAATTGGAAGTTGTCCAGAGGTATAGATAAAATCCCCTACCCTTATTCCCTGGGAATATGGTCCAATTGCTGCTGGTGCCTTTTCAGTACTTATAATCTCTTTTTTCATAATATCTCTCCTTACTATTTTTTCTTTTTACTATAGGATGTATCCTCTAAAGGTAACTTATTCCTAAATTGCCCATCATATCTTAGATACGCTGCTTGTAATGCTGGTGCCGTAGGAATTTCAGATAACTCTCCTATTCCTTTGGCTCCATAGGCTAAAGAATCCTCATTCTTTTCTATTAATATACTTTTTATTTCAGGAATATCATTAGCTCTCAATAAACCAAGTTTTTTCATCTGTGCTACAGGAATAGAATTTTCCATGGGATAATCTTCTGTTAGGGCGTAACCCATTCCCATAACTGCTCCACCTTCTAATTGCCCCTCTAAGTTTTGAGGATTAATGGCCTTACCTATATCATTGGCAGTAATAATCTTTTGTACCTTTCCTTCCTCATTTAATATAGCTACTTGAGCAGCATAACTATAAGCAACGTGACTTACTGGGTGGGGTTTATCAGATCCTATAGGATCGGTTACAGAAGTATACTCTCCATAGAATTCTTGCCCTTCTAGTTCTTCTAGTCTCTTCTCTTCCATGGCCTCTTTTAATTTTAATCCAGATCTTCTAACGGCTTCCCCAGTAAATACTGTCTGTCTAGAAGCTGTAGTGGTACCAGAATCTGGGGCTATAGCTGTATCTGGTGGATCTACAATAACCTCTTCAGGGGAAATCCCTGTTGTCTCACATAACATTTGAATGATCACAGTTGCAAGACCTTGGCCCATACATACTGCTGCAGTACGAATATGAACCTTTCCATCTAGAATCACTAAATTGCATCTTCCTGTATCCGGTACTCCTACCCCCAATCCTGCATTTTTTAGGGCGCAGGCAATTCCCGCATAGGGATATTTTTCATATTCCCCTTTTACTGTTAAGAGCACTTCTTTCATGGCAGTACCCTCATCGGCAATTTGACCATTAGGTAATTCCTGTCCTGGCTCTATGGCATTTCGATATCGAATTTCCCAAGGAGATATTCCTACCATTTCAGCCAAAAGATTTAAGTTGCATTCAGTAGCAAAGCAAGTCTGAGTAACTCCAAAACCTCTAAAAGCCCCGGCGGGAGGATTGTTGGTATAAATGGCCTTTCCATCTATATCTATATTTTGATAATTATAGGGTCCTGCTGCATGGGTACATGCTCTTTGAAGAACCGGTCCCCCTAAGGAGGCATAGGCTCCCGTATCTGCAATAACTCTTGCCTTCATAGCCGTAAGCTTTCCATTTTCATCACAGGCTGTGGTAAATTCCATTTCCATAGGATGCCTTTTTGGATGTACAATAATACTTTCTTGTCTTGTAAGGGTAACTTTTACTGGTTTATTGGTATACCACGCAAGTAAAGCTGCATGGTGTTGGACACTCATATCCTCTTTCCCACCAAATCCTCCCCCTACTAATTTCACAATAGCTCTTACCTTTTCTTTGGGTAACCCTAATAGCTCAGAGCATTCTCTTTGCACATCATAAGCTCCCTGAGTACTGGTATAGATGGTTACTCCATCCCCTTCTCTTACCGCTAAAGCACTTTCTGGTTCTAAAAATGCATGCTCAGTAAAGGGAGTGGAATACCTTCTTGTAACCTTATATTTAGACTTAGCAATGACTTCATCAGCATTTCCCCGTTTTAAAACTTCATGGGACAATATATTTCCCTTTTCATGAATCTTAGGGGCTTCCTCAGATAAAGCCATCTCTGGAGAGGATATTGGTTCTAATTCTTCATAATCTACCTTAATAAGATCTAAAGCTTCTCTTAACCCTTTTTTTGTTTTTGTAGCTACTAATGCCACTGCATCTCCGAGATATCTTGTCTCTTCTCCCACTGCTATGAGGGCTGGCCAGTCTTTTACTAAATGTCCGATATATCTTTCCCCTGGTACATCATCGGCAGTTAGAACAGCTTCTACTTCAGGATGTTTCAGGGCTTCTGATATATCAATACTCTTTACAAGGGCCCTAGGATATTTGCTACGAAGGGCTGCACCATAGATCATATCCTCCATTTTCATATCATCTACATATTTCCCTGTCCCTAAAACCTTTTCCCTAGCATCAATACGATCCATTTTTTCTCCAATAGATCCCTTTGCTGTAGCCTCAGTAGGGATGATTTGCTCTCTAAAAGCCTTTGCTGCTAATTTTATGGCTTTTTCTATTTTTACATATCCAGTACATCGGCATAGATTCCCATTAATGGCTTTTTTAATATCCTTGATAGTAGGATTTAGATTTTGATCCAACAAAGCCTTTGCACTCATTACCATCCCTGGAATACAATAGCCACATTGAACAGCTCCAGCCTTTGCAAAAGCCCAAGTATAAATTTCTTTTTCCCTTTCATTCAATCCTTCTACCGTAATAATTTCTTTCCCTTCTACCTTTGCTGTAGTGAGAAGACAAGCCCTCATTTTTCTACCATCTACTAAAATGGTACATGCACCACATACTCCTTCTCCATTACATCCATTTTTTACAGATGTCACATCAGCGTCGTCCCTTAAATATTCCAACAGCCTTTTATCTTCATTTGCAGTTACTTTTTCGCCATTTAATACAAAATTATACAATTTTATCGACCTCCTTTCAAACTTTTTTAGTACAATTCAAAAGTTTTATATTTAACCTTTAGATTTCTTGGCTACATTTTTTTATTAACAATTATAGTGCCAGTATTGCCTTTGATGGCCTCTTTTGCATTTTCTAAAGAAGCAATAATTGCTTTTTTATTTGGGTCAAATGTTACAAATTTTTTGCAAGCTTCCACTTTAGGAAGCATACTCCCTGGGGCAAATTGTCCCTCCTCAGTGTATCGATCTAATTCTTCTACTGTGACCTCTGAAAGTTCCTGTTGATTTGGCTTATTAAAATTAATACAAACCTTATCTATTGCAGTTAAGATTACTAATTCATCTGCATCAATCAACTCGGCTAATTTTTCCGCAGCAAAGTCTTTATCAATTACAGCAGGAATTCCTTTTTTGCCTTTTCCTTCTTGAATAACTGGAATACCGCCTCCACCACAAGAGATAATGATAGAATCATTTTCTACTAAATCTTTAATTAAATCTTTTTCAATAATATTCACTGGTCTAGGAGAAGGTAGTAATCTTCGATATCCTCTTCCTGCGTCCTCTTTCATCACAATATAACTTTTTTTAGCCATTATTTTTTCGGCTTCCTCTTTCGTATAGAAAGAACCGATAGGTTTTGTTGGATTTTGAAATGCAGGATCATCTGGATCCACTTCTACCTGGGTAACGATTGTTCCAACATTCTTATGAATATCTCTTTTTCTTAATTCTTCCTGTATGGTATTTTGAAGATGATAACCAATATATCCTTGAGAAAAAGCCCCACATACGTCAATTGGATATAATGGATTGGCTTCATCAGAAGTATGAGCATCGTTTACAGTCTTTAATATCTGACCTACTTGTGGACCATTTCCATGTACAATGGCCAAGGTATGTCCTTCTTCCACAATATCTGCAATAGCCTTTGCTGTTTCCCTACAATTTCTAAGTTGAGCTTTCACACTTGTATCTTTAGAATCTGATTGAAGTGCATTTCCACCTAATGCCAAAACTATTTTCATATCTTATCCTCCATTATAACAGTATATTTTATGAATACAAAGAGTTAATAAATGGGTTTAGGAGCTATTGAAATAGCTCCTGATTTTTATTTTAACCCATTAAAAGATACAATTACTTCATTAGTCTAGGTTGGTTTTTATCCATTAATGTTTGTAACATTTTTGCTGGATTTTTTACTTTTTGTAAGAAGATCATTGCTGCAATAATATATGGTTTGTAGCTAGCTTCTTTGTAAAGTGGTACTCTGTACCTATCAAATACAGAAGCGTCTACCTCTCCTGTTTCACAGCTTACTCCAGTGATATCTGCTGGTAAGCAATGTAGGTAAAGGGCTTTTCCATTCTTTGTTAGTTTCATCTTTTCTTCTGTACAAGCCCAATCTATGTGTTTTGCATTTTGTGCTAATAATTTTTGCTCTAATTTTTCTATTTCGTCAAACTTACCTTCTCCGTATAGGTTGGTTCTCTTTTCCATAGCAGCAAAAGGAGCCCAGCTCTTAGGATATACAATATCTGCATCCTTGAAAGCTTCATCCATATCATTTGTAATAGTAAATTTACCACCCGTTTCCTGGGATTGTTTCTTAGCTACGTCTATAACATCCCCCATAATTTCATATCCTTCTGGATGAGCTAGAGTTACATTCATACCAAAACGTGTCATTAAACCAACAATCCCTTGAGGTACGGAAAGTGGTTTCCCATAGGAAGGTGAGTAAGCCCAAGTCATAGCAATTTTCTTGTTCTTAAGATTTTCTACTCCATCAAACTCATGGATAATATGAAGCATATCAGCCATTATTTGTGTAGGATGGTCGATATCACATTGTAAATTTACAAGGGTTGGTCTTTGCTCTAATACCCCATCTTCATATCCTTCATTTACATACTTTGCTACATTTTTTTGATAGGTATGCCCTTTCCCAATGTACATATCATCTCTAATACCAATTACATCTGCCATAAAGGAAATCATATTTGCAGTTTCCTTTACGGTTTCTCCATGAGCTACTTGGGATTTCTTTTCATCTAAATCCTGTACTTCAAGCCCTAGTAAGTTACAAGCCGAAGCAAAGGAAAATCTTGTTCTTGTGGAGTTATCCCTGAAAAGAGAAATTCCTAATCCAGAATCGAAGATTTTAGCACTAATGTTATTTTCTCTTAAATATCTTAAACAATCAGCTACTGTAAAGATGGATTGTAATTCATCCATTGTTTTATCCCAAGTAAGGAAAAAGTCATTTTGATAAAGATCTTTATAATTTAAATTTTGAAGTTTTTCTAACATTCGATTGAATTCCATAATGTTCCTCCTTAAATGATAGTAGTTTATTTTTATTTCAAAGGGAAAATCTCTTTGAAAAATTTATTTTTCTTTTGTATATTTGTTTACATAGGTAGATGGTATTACAGCATACATTGCTGCACATTTTACCAATTCATCTTTCCAAGTTCTTTCATTAGGTGCATGAGCTTGATCTTCATGTCCTGGTCCAAAACCAATACATGGAATGTTATATCTACCCATGATAGATACTCCGTTTGTAGAGAAAGTCCACTTATCTACCAAAGGTTTATCATTGAATAGATTTTTATAGCAATCTACAAGAGTTTGGCAAACTTCATGATCTTCTGGTAGTACCCATGCTGGGAAGTAGCATTCTGTTGGGTATACTAAACCAGTATAAGCTGGTCTATCATAATTGTACATTTCAACCTTTGCATTTGCTGCCTTTACCGCTGGCAAGTTTCTGATTTCTTGCAATGCGCCTTCCCAAGTTTCTCCATTGGTAAGTCTTCTATCAATGGAAATAGCACATCCATCAGCTACTGCACATCTAGACGGGGAAGAAAAGAAAATTTCTGATACAGTCAAAGATCCCTTTCCTAAAAATTCATCATAGTGTAAGTTCTCATGTAAAGCTTTTAATTCATTTAGAATAGGAGCCATTTTGTAAATTGCATTATCGCCTCTTTCAGGAGCAGAACCATGACAGCTTACTCCAGTAGTAGAAACCTTGATTTCCATTCTTCCTCTTTGACCTCTATAAATATTGCAGGAAGTAGGTTCTGTACTTACAACAAATTCTGGCTTAATCTTATCTTCATTGACAATATATTGCCAGCACAAACCATCACAATCTTCTTCTTGTACAGTACCGGTAACAATAAGAGTATAATCATCTTCAAGACCTAAGTCTTTTATGATCTTTCCAGCATAAACCATAGAAGCCATTCCACCTTCTTGGTCAGAAGCTCCTCTACCGACGATAATTTCATCATCTTCATATCCCTCGTAAGGATCGTATTTCCAGTTTGCTCTTTCTCCAATACCAACGGTATCAATATGGGCATCCATAGCGATGATATGCTTTCCACGTCCAATGTAACCTAAAACATTTCCCATTGGATCAATTTCTACCTTGTCAAATCCTACTTTTTCCATTTCTTCTTTGATTCTTAAAACCACTTCTTTTTCTTGACAGCTTTCACTAGGAATAGCGATCATGTCCCTTAAGAATTTTGACATGTCAGCTTCATATTTCTTCGCTGCTTCTAATATTTCATGAAAATCCATTTTTCTACTCATTTTTACCCTCCTTATTTAAATGAGGAAATTGCACATATAAGATTTCTCTCAAACACGGGTGTATGCTACACCATATATCGTGTATGACTGTCCTATTACATTCTAGATATAGATGGTTGTGTTTGAGGAAATCCATTATGTGATTTCCTCGAATATCTATTAAAATGAATCTATAATAGACTGGCTGATAAAGCCCACTTTACCCCTGTAAGTCTACTTTTTTATGCTTCACTTGGATATAATCCATCCCATACAATTTTCCTATAATGTTCTGGATCCGTATCTCCTTCAGTGCTAATGACTAATATTCTAGAGTTTTTATCTATTTTTAATTGTTCCTTTAGATCCTTTAATTTTTCGTCTGTCAATATGGAATATACCATACCGGTTGTTACCGCTCCTGATTCTCCAGAGATCACCCTATCGTCTCCCTTTAATGGGTTTCCTAAAACCCTCATACCATTTGCTGTAACATATTCAGGGCAAGAAATAAATGCATCTGTATAATCATTTAAAATTTCCCAGCCAATGGTATTTGGCTCTCCACAGGCCAGACCTGCCATAATCGTATCCATATCCCCTGTTACAAAGGTTCTTTGTTTATTTTTTGCAGAACGATAGATACAATCAGCTTTATTAGGTTCCACTACCATTGTAGTGGGTCTATCCTCCCTATAATATGCTGCCAAAAATCCTTGAACCGCCCCTGCTAAGGATCCTACACCTGCCTGCACAAAAACATGGGTTGGCTTTTCTATTTTTATCTCTTCCATTTGCTCCACCGCTTCTAACATCAAGGTTGAATATCCTTGCATAATCCACTTGGGTATATCTTCGTATCCTTCCCATGCGGTATCTTGAATCACTTCCCAACCGTATTTGTTGGCATTTTCAGTAGCAAGACGAACTGCATCATCATAATTCATATCAGTGATAGTAGCATCTGCACCTTCTTTTTTAATATTGTTTAATCTATATTCTGAAGATCCCTTTGGCATATAAACTACTGATTTTTGCCCTAATTGATTGGCAGCCCATGCCACACCTCTACCATGATTTCCATCAGTTGCTGTTACAAAGGTAATTTCCCCTAATTTTTCTTTTATTTCCTTAGAACGCAACATTTCAAAATTTACTTCTTCAATAGAACGTCCTAACCTTTTAGCTAAAAGATTTCCAATAGCATAGGAGCCTCCCAATACCTTAAATGCGCTTAACCCAAATCTATAGGATTCATCTTTCACTAAAATTTCTGCCACTCCTAGTTGATTAGAAAGATTTTTTAATCTTACCAGTGGAGTCTGAGAATAGACTTCAAAACTTTCATGAAATTTTTTTGCTTTTTTCGTTTCTTCGAGATTGAAATCCTCTACAGAAACTTTATTTTTACTTTGTCTGACTTCTTCATTGTATATCCATTTTACCGTTTCTGACAATGTATCTTCCTCCCTTTCCATCTACAAATTCAACTTACTTATTTGTTATGCAATTACCATACCAATTTCTATATTTTTTCATAAAATGCCTCTATTTTTCATATCTTTTTCTATTTTTTAAAAAATTGTCTATTTCTATTCTCTAAATACCAAATAAAAGAGATCTCTTATGTCTCTTATACACATCT
>USMD01000060.1 GCA_900555725.1 uncultured Garciella sp.
AGATTTCTGCCTGTCTCGTGGGCTCGGAGATGTGTATAAGAGACAGAATTAAATGAAAGCTGGAGTTTTATTTAACATAAATGATATGAGATATGTAGATTTTCCAGATCCTATATGTGGTGGGAATGACGTAATAGTCAATGTCAAAGCATGTGGCATTTGTGGTTCAGACCCTCCAAGAATATTGAAAAATTGGAGATATAATTTACCTGCTATACCTGGGCATGAATTTTCAGGCGTTGTTGTTGAGAAAGGAAAAGAAGTGGGTGATTTTGAAATAGATGATAAAGTTGTCGTAGTCCCATTTATACCATGTGGCAACTGTGAAAATTGCAAAAAAGGGAAGTATTCACTATGCAACTATAACGATATGTTGGGTTCTAAATCACCTGGGGGATTTTCTGAATATGTAAGAGTTCCGTCTACCAATTTATTAAAATTTAATAATATTGATTTTGAAAGTGCAGCCATGATAGAACCATTAGCAGTGGCACTTCACGGTGTTTTAGGAATTGAGCCTGTAATTGGCGATACTGTGGCTATTATGGGTGCTGGAACAATAGGACAATTGGTAGCACAATGGTTAAGAGTCAGTGGGATAAAAGATATTATTGCTGTAGACATATCTTCTACTAAGTTAAAAGAAGCTAAAGATTTAGGAGCATCTATATGCATAAATGCTAAAGAAAAAGATCCTATTGATGAAATAATGAAAATCACGTCACAAAAAGGTGTTGATATTGCTTTTGAATGTGCAGGTTCAAAAATGACGCAGGAACAATGTTTATTAGTTACTAAAAAAAGCGGGAAAGTCGCGTATTTAGGCATAGCATATTCTGATATTCATTTACAGGAAAAATCTTTTGAAAGCATTTTTAGAAAAGAGTTAACTTTAAAAGGATTTTGGAACTCATATTCTGCTCCATTTCCAGGTCAAGAATGGTTAAAAAGCATAAAGTATGTGGAGAATGGAAGTATCAAACTTATGCCAATGATATCTCATCGATTTAAATTATCACAGATTAGTGATGCATTCAATATGATTGCAGAGAGAAAAGAAGAGTATAACAAAATAATGATAATTCCATAAAGGTGATGATATGTTATGAAAGCATTAGTAAAAAAAGACAATGAATATGGGAATATGCAATTGGAAGAGATAGATGGATCTGTTGTTAATAGGAATCAAGTAAAAATAAAGGTTGCTTATTCAGGAATTTGTGGTTCTGATATTCATTCTTATAAAGGAGAATATAAGAATCTAAGACCTCCGGTTGTTTTAGGTCATGAATTTTCAGGAATAGTTGTTGATGTTGGAAGCAATGTAAGAGGAATAAAGATTGGTGATAAGGTAACAAGTGAAACAACTTACTATATATGTGGAAAATGCGATTATTGTAAAAGTATAGACTATAATTTATGTCCTAATAGAAAAGGGATAGGCACACAGGCTAATGGAAGTTTTGCTGAATCTGTTGTAAATAGAGCAGAAAGTATCCATATATTACCGGAAAACGTAGATTTACTTTCCGCTTCTATCACAGAACCTCTTGCATGTTGTGCTCATGCAGTATTAGAAAAAACTAATGTGGAACTTAGTGATGTAGTTCTTATATTTGGTCCAGGATCAATGGGACTATTAACAGCCCAGATTGTAAAAGCTAGAGGAGCATATGCAATTTTAGCGGGTATAACAAAGGATAAAGACAGGCTAAAGTTGGCTGAGTCCTTAGGAATAGATAAAACGGTTGATATTCAAAATGAAAATTTAGAAAAAATAGTCATGGATTTAACAGGTGGATATGGTGTAGATAAAGTATTTGAATGTTCGGGATCTGTAAAGGCTGCAAATTCTGGGCTTTTGTTGTTGAAGAAAAAAGGTACGATGGTTCAAATCGGTATATTTGCAAAATCAGTTAATGAACTTGATGAAGATAAAATCATACAGAAAGAAATTATATATATCGGTTCAAGGAGTCAGAAACCAAGTTCATGGGATAAAGCATTGTACTTATTACAAACTGGAAAAGTAAATACAAAAGCAATCATAACTGATGTGTATGATTTAAAAGATTGGAAAATAGGATTTAACAAAGTAATGAATGGGGAAGGAATAAAAATTGTATTGAAACCATAGAAGAATGCGGGTATCAGATTTCTTCCACTAAGAATCCTATTCCTCATTTAAAGAAATTGTATATTTTTAAAAAAGGTTTTAGAAGCACCCTCATTTTAAGAAATACACTTATAATGGGGGTATTTTTATTATATTAAAATAAATAAAAAGAAACTTTTAAAAAATAGATATCTATGATGGAGGATTTCATGGGGTGAAAGTTTCACTTATTGGTCTCCAATATCATAGAATATATTGTGCGAAATATTTATCGGGAGGGTTAAAATGAGGAAAAGAAAGTTTAGTATTTTAGGAGGAGACAAAAGAAATTTTGAGTTGGCACGCTTATTGATGGAAGATGAAAATGAAGTACGGATTTTTGGTTTTGAAGGCACGGATTTGTATCTTCCTAAGTGTGACAAGCTGAATGAAGCCATGGCTTATGGGGATGTAGTGGTAGGTCCTCTTCCTATGTCCCGGGATGGGAAAACTTTAAATGCTCCATTTACTCCAGAAAAAATTGAACTAGAGAGGATTTTAAAGGGATTAACCAAAGAAAATATTTTTATAGCGGGGAAAATAAATCAAGATTTTCTAGAGGAAGCAGAGAAAAGGGAAATTCCCCTTGAAGATTATTTTACCCGGGAAGAAATGCAGGTTTTCAATGCCATTCCCACTGCTGAAGGAGCTATACAGATTGCTATGGAAGAGATGGATATTACCCTTCATAACTCTAATGCTATAATATTAGGATACGGAAGAATCGGTAAAACCCTTAGCAAAATGCTTCAAGGAATCGGTGCAAATGTATATGTGGAAGCTAGAAAATATGAGGACTTAGCATGGATCAAAAACAATGGATATCTTCCCATTCATCTAAAAGAATTAGAATTTTATATCAATAAAATGGATGTAGTCTTTAATACTGTACCTGCTATGATTATGAATGAAAAATTATTAAAAAAATTAAACACTGATTGTATTGTCATCGATCTTGCTTCCAGTCCTGGAGGTGTAGATTTTGAAAAGGCTGAAGAATTGGGGATAAAAGCTATATTGGCAGCGGGATTACCCGGAAAAGTAGCTGGGGTGACAGCTGCGGCCATCATTAGAGATACCATCTATAATATCATTCAGGAAAGGGAGGAATAAAAATGATATTAAAAGGTAAAAAAATTGGATTGGCACTTACAGGATCATCCTGCAACTTCCAAAAGGTATTTCCACAGATCGAAAAGCTAGCAGAGGAAGAAGTCGATTTATATCCTATTATTTCCAAATCAGTAGACACTTTTGATACGAGATTCGGTAGTGCTGAAGAGTGGAAGGAAAGATTGAGAAAAATTACTAAAAAGGAGCTAATCACCACCATAGTAGGAGCGGAACCAGTGGGCCCCAAATTGAATTTAGATTTACTCATTGTCATTCCCTGTACAGGTAATACCATTGCTAAATTAGCCAATGGTATTACGGATACCCCCGTAACTATGGCATGTAAGGCCCATTTAAGGAATCAAAAACCAGTGGTATTAGCCATTGCTACTAATGATGGGCTAGGGATGAATGCTAAAAATATCGGATTTTTATTAAATACCAAAAATATTTATTTTGTACCTTTTGGTCAAGATGATGCTATAAGGAAGCCCAATTCTCTTATAGCCAAATTTGAAATGCTTTTACCAACCATTGAAAAGGCCTTAGTAGGGAAGCAAACGCAGCCAGTCATTTTATAAAGTAATTGTAAGTCTTGTTGCAAAACAAATCAGAATTTAGTAGAAAGAGTCATAGATGTTTCATGAAGCAGTAACTGAGGGTGCTTTCTTCTACCTTAATCTTATTATTGTAAAAAAGAGGACATTTTTTGAAGACATCTATGACTCTTTTTGATATAGATAGCATAATATCCATTATATTATTTCATCAGGTTACAATCAATTACATAATTTTACATGAAAAGGATTAGTTTCATATAGTCCTTTTATATGATATAATAAAAAATCAATTTAGGCTCAGTATAGAAGGATTTAAACCTAATTGAATCTTGTGAGTATATTATAAATAATGACAAAAGAAAATACAGGTGATAGTGAAATGAATAGGGAAAGTATTTCAATATTTCAAAATGATCTTTTAAAATGGTATGGCCAAAATGCTCGAATACTGCCCTGGAGAGACCAGCCCTCTGCCTATAGGGTTTGGATTTCTGAGGTCATGCTTCAGCAAACCAGAGTAAATGCAGTAAAACCTTATTTTGAGAGGTTTATGAAAGAATGCCCATCCATACAACACCTTGCCCATGTTCCTGAAGATAAACTTTTGAAATTATGGGAAGGGTTAGGATATTATAATCGAGCGAAAAATTTAAAAAGAGCTGCTCAGATAGTTGAGAAAAAGTTTGGAGGCAGATTGCCATCGGATATAAAATCTCTACAGTCTTTACCAGGAATAGGTCCTTATACTGCAGGAGCTATTTCTTCCATTGCCTTTGAACAAAAAGTTTCGGCTGTAGATGGAAATGTCCTTAGGGTGATGTCTCGAATCCTTGCTAATAAAGAAGATATCACCAATCCAGCAGTGAAAAAAAAGATTGAAAAGATAGTAGATAATTTATTGCCCGAGAAACGGGTAGGGGATTTTAATCAAGCTTTAATGGAATTAGGGGCCACCATATGTATGCCTAATGGAGCTCCAAAATGTAAGGATTGTCCTCTAAAATGTATTTGTCAAGGATACCAGCAGGGAATAGCTCAAACTCTACCTATAAAAGTCAAAAAAAAGAAAAGAAAGATAGAGGAAAAGACTATTTTTCTCTTAATTCATGGAGAAGAGATTGCAATAAGACAAAGACCTAGCAAAGGATTATTGTCAAATATGTGGGAATTTCCAAATTTAGAAGGGCATTTATCCTATCAAGAGTGTGAAGAGAAAATAAAACAATGGGGGATGGATGCTAAAAAAATCATTCCTCTAAATCCATCGAAACATATATTTACCCATAGGGAGTGGCATATGATTGGTTACTTTATTCTTATAGATCACAAATCAGAAGATTTTAAAGGAACTTGGGCAACAAAGGAAGAAATCGAAAAAGAATATTCCATACCATCTGCCTTTAAGGATTATGTAAAATTTCTATTTCAACAGCAGAGGGAGAGTAGCCAATTAAGTTTTTTTCACCATGAGATCCAAGACCATAGGAGTGACTCAGTTGAATCCTAGTATCAATCATACTATGTTTCGTAAATTTAAAGAAAAATAAGTAAATTAACATGAAAGTAAAAAGGAAGGTATCACTTAGGTGCCTTCCTTTAAAAAATTTACAAAAATATAATTTATAACAACTACTAAATCACACCTTAAAGTTTTATTTACTAGTACAAGAGATTAAATTAATAGTATAATGTGATTATATGAGACAGTGTATTAAAATAGTGTATTATAAAAGAAGGAGGGTTAATGGTGAAGAGGATAGATAGAATATATAATTACCTAGTAGAGAGAACAAGTAATCTTGATATAAAAGATTTAAAGGGAAAAGTCGGATTTAGTGCTCAGGAAATATCGAAGGATCTTGGAATACTGAGAAACAACGTAAGCATGGAATTGAATTTGCTGTTGAAACAGGACAAAGTAATAAAGATTATAGGAAGACCCGTACTTTTTATGGATAAAAGTTCTCTGGAGGAGAAATTGGGACGTGCTTTGGAAAAAGGACCCCTGGAAGTGAAAAGCATAGATAAAATAATAAATACTTCAAATGGCTCTGATAAGAAAAGGTCCCCTTTTGATAATCTTATAGGTTCAAAGACAGGCCTTAAAAATCAAGTGGAACAGGCAAAAGCAGCTATACTATATCCTCCAAATGGTCTTCATACCTTGATTATAGGACAGACTGGGGTTGGGAAAACACTATTTGCAAATATGATGTACAACTATGCTAGATATGTTAAAAGATTTAATGAAAATTCCCCTCTTGTAGTATTCAATTGTGCAGATTACTATAATAATCCTCAGCTTTTGATATCACATATATTTGGTCATATAAGAGGAGCGTTTACAGGTGCCGATACTGAAAAAGAGGGATTGGTTGAAAAAGCCAATGGAGGTATGCTTTTTCTAGATGAAATACACAGGCTTCCACCAGAAGGCCAGGAAATGATGTTTTATTTTATGGATACTGGAACTTACAACAGGCTTGGTGAGACTGAAAGAAAGAGAAAATCCAATGTATTCATAGTAGGAGCAACAACGGAAGATCCTGATTCTACACTTTTGAATACATTTGTAAGAAGAATTCCAATAATAATAAGTATCCCTAGTTTGAATGAAAGGCCAGCTGAAGATAGGATAAATATGCTAAAATATCTTCTAGCGAATGAAGCACATAGGATCAATAAACCAATAAAAATTGAATCAGATGCAGTAAAGGCAATTATAGGTTCGATCTCTTATGGAAATATAGGTCAGATGAAATCAAATATTCAGCTTATATGTGCAAGGGGGTTCTTAAACAGTATACAGAATGATGAATGTGTTGAGATAGATTTCAAGTCGCTTCCATCGGATATAAAAAGTGGTTTGTTTTCTCTTGCGGCAAGAAGAGATGAAGTAGAGGAGATATCAAAGTATATAGATTCACAAATTGTAGTAACACCGGAGGGTTACAAGGTTCTTATAGATAATGATTTTTATGAGCCTCCTTTCAATCTTTATAAGATAATAGAGGATAAAGCTGCTATATTGAAAGATGAAGGTCTTGATGAGGAATCCATAAAAAAATTTATAACTACTGATATAAATGTACATATAAAAGGCTTTTATGATAAATTCAAAGACAATGATAAAAACAGGGAAAAGATATTGAAGATAGTGGATAAGGATATCCTTGAATTTGCTGAAAGTATAAAGGTCCTTGTTGAAAAAAGGCTTAACAAAAAGTTTTCTGACAGGTTTCTTTATGCATTGAGTCTTCATTTAAGCGCATTCTTTAAGAGAATTGAGAGCAATAGGCCGCTCAAATACACGAATATATCGAGCACCATAAAAGACAACCCCAGGGAATACAAAGTTTCACTTGAAATAAAGAGTCTTATAGAGGATAAGTACAGTATAGTGGTTCCCAAAATAGAAGTAATATATCTTACACTTCTTTTAAGTTCTATTCAGGAGGATCAAAATGACGGGCATGTGGCAATTATGGTTGCAGCTCATGGAGGTAGTACAGCTACAAGTATGGTGAATGTGGCAAAAAAACTTCTCGGAGATTGTGTAATATGTGCAATAGATATGCCGCTTGATGTGAACCCACAGAGCGTACTTGATAGGATGATTAAAGAGGTAAAGAGGTTGGATATGGGGAAGGGTGTACTTCTTCTTGTTGACATGGGTTCCCTTGCAAATTTTGATACTGTGATAACGGAGAAGACAAATATTGAAGTAAAGACAATAGATATGGTATCAACTCCACTTGTACTTGAAGCAGTGAGAAAAGCTAACATTTTTGATATGGATCTTGAAAGGATATATGAATCTTTAAAGGATTTTAGAGGATACAGTATGTACTCCAGAGAAAATGGCGGAATAAAGGATGAAAATAAGGCTATAGTAACAGTTTGCTCCAGTGGAGAGGGAACAGCCATAAAACTCAAGGAACTTGTTGAAGATTTAATAATAAATATTACAAACGAGAATATTTATATAATATCCACAGGAGTAAGAAATTTGAAAGAAAATATAAGAGAAATTGAAAATGACTATAATGTAATAGCTATTGTAGGAATTATGGATCCTAAAATGGGAATACCTTTTGTATCTTTGGAATCCCTCATAAGTGGAAGTGGTGAAAAAGAAATAATGGATGTTATTAAAAACAATAATGTAAAAATAGTTCAAAAAGAAAAAAATACAGTGGTAGAAGATTTGTGTAGAGACAGTTTAAATGAGTTTCTTACTTATTTAAATCCATCTAAAATAATAAGTGTATTGACGAAATTTGTTAGTGTATTAGAAAAAAAGATGAATACTAATTTTGAGAATTCATTACGTATAAAACTTATAGTTCATATTGGGTGTGCCCTTGAGAGAATGGTAATTGGAGATGAGTTAATATACAGATATGATAGGTCAAAGCTTGATAGGAAATTAATCGATATGATAAAGGATTCTAGTGAAATATTCAAATATACGTTGAATATAGATTTATCTGATGATGAAATTTATTATATATGTGAGATTGTATCAATTTAACTTTTGATAGAGTATTAAAAGTTAAAATAGAGTATTAAAAATAAAAAAGATTTAATTTATAAAAATTGTGATAACTACTTTAAATTAAGACCTTTATAGCTACAAATATTTTGAGACACTATTTTGGCATGATATTTGCGTTTAAATATAAAAGTTAGAATTGTACTTAATGCACTAAGGTTTGGAGGGGATATATATGTTAGCTATTGTCATAGGAACTCATGGGAAATTTTCTAAAGAACTTCTGCGATCAGCAGAAATGATATTTGGAGCTCAAGAAAATGTCACGGCAATTACATTTGAACCTGGTGAAAATGCTGATGAACTTGTAAACAAGTACAATGATGCATTAAAAAAATTGAATTGTAGTGATGGGGTCTTGTTTTTGGTTGATTTATTTGGGGGGAGTCCATTCAATGCAGCTAGTAGAATAGCTATGTCATCGGAAAATATGGATATAGTTACAGGGGTAAATATGCCTATGCTTTTAGAAGTATTTGGAACAAGGGATTCTGGTGATTTATCAAGTGTTCTGGACACAGCCAAAGGGTCTGGAAAGGAAGGCATAAAGTGTTTAAAAGAAAGTCTGTCTAAAAATGTAGAGGAGGATGATTTATAAATGATGGATGTCGTTTTAGCTAGGATAGATGATAGATTGATACACGGACAAGTTGCAACCGGTTGGGCAAAGGAAACGAAATGTCAGAGAATAATAGTTTGCAATGATGATGTAGCGAAGGATAATATAAGAAAAACTCTTTTAGTACAAGTAGCACCTCCGGGAGTAAAGGCAAGCGTTGTAGGTATTGAAAAGGCTATAAGGGTCTATAAAAATCCTAAATACGATGGTGTAAGAGTGCTTTATCTATTTACAAATCCTACAGATGTATTGAGAATGGTTGAAGGTGGGGTTGACATTAAGAGTGTAAATATTGGAGGAATTTCATTTAAAGAAGGTAAAAGACAGATAAATACTGCTATATCTGTAGATGACAAAGATATAGAATCGTTTAAAAAACTTCATGAAAAAGGTATAGAGCTTGAAGTAAGAAAGATAAGCAGTGATACAAAAATTGATTTAATGACATTAATAGACAAGTAAATGTTGCTGGTATATTAGTATGTCTGATGGTATCGAGTCATTGGGCTTGATAATATTATTTGCAATATTATATAAATAATAATTTAAAAGGAGGATGTTTTATGACTATCAGTGCTGTTCAAATGATATTAATATTTATTGTGTCATGCATTTCTGGTATTGGCAGTGTACTGGATGAATTTCAGACCCATAGGCCATTAATAGCCTGTACGCTAATTGGACTCATTCTTGGAGATATGAAGACAGGTATAATTATAGGTGGTACTTTGGAAATGATGGCCTTGGGATGGATGAATATAGGAGCTGCCATGGCTCCAGATACAGCTATGGCAAGTATAATATCAACAATTCTCGTTATAGGGGCAAAGCAGAGTATAGGTACTGGTATAGCGATGGCAATGCCGCTTGCGGCTGCTGGACAGATACTTACTATATTTGCGAGAACTGTTGCGGTTGCATTTCAACACAAGGCGGATACTTATGCAAATAGCGGAAATCTTCGTGGGATTGATTTTATACATTTGGGATCCCTTTTAATACAGGCAGCTCGTGTAGCTATACCTTCAATGCTGGTTGCAGTATTTATAGGCACAAATGTTGTTCAGAACTTTTTAAACGCTATACCTGAAGTTATAACTGGAGGACTTCAGGTAGCAGGTGGATTCATAGTTGTAGTTGGTTATGCAATGGTTATAAACATGATGGAAGCAAGATATCTGATGGGATTTTTCTTCCTGGGTTTTGTAACTGCGGCATTTACTGAATTCAATTTGGTTGCATTTGGTGTTATCGGTGCAGTACTTGCTATGATATATATTCAACTCAATCCAAAATACAATATGCCTAAGACTGTAACCGTTTCTACAAGTGGTGTTTCCGATGATGATTTAGATGATGACTTAGATGATTAGTATTAAAAAGGGAGGAATCAATTTATGAGTGAAAGTAAGGTTTTAAATAAAGATAATTCAATTTCAAATGATGCGGAAAAGAAAAAAATTACCAAGAGAGATCTTGTAAATATGTTTATCCGTTCCAATTTTCATCAAGGATCATGGAATTATGAAAGAATGCAGGCGCTTGGGTACTGTTTTGCAATGGTGCCTATTATAAGAAGATTATATAAAGGAAAAGATAGAAACGATGCAATGAAAAGGCATCTGGAATTTTTTAATACACATCCTTTTGTAACAGCTCCAATACTTGGTGTTACAACAGCAATGGAGGAGCAGAGGGCAAATGGAATGGATATAGATGATGCTGCAATAAATGGTGTAAAAGTTGGACTCATGGGACCCCTTGCAGGAGTTGGAGACCCTATATTCTGGGGTACACTTAGGCCTGTTGTAGCTGCGCTTGGTGCGTCGATTGCACTTACTGGAAGTATAGGAGGGCCATTGCTGTTCTTTTTGGTATTTAATGTAGTTCGCCTTGCATTCAGATGGTATGGTATAAAGTATGGATATATAAAAGGTACTGATATTGTAAGTGATATGAGTGGAAATAGACTTCAAAAACTTACAGAAGGTGCTTCTATACTTGGACTTTTTGTAATGGGTGCACTGGTATCTAAATGGACTACAGTAAATATACCTGTTGTAGTATCAAAGATAACACAGCAAAATGGTGAGGTTGTAACTACTACTGTCCAGAATATACTCGATCAACTTATGCCAGGGTTAGTTCCACTTATATTAACTTTTATTTGTATGAGCCTTTTAAAGAGAAAAGTGAATGCAATATGGATAATATTCGGATTATTTGCTTTAGGAATACTGGGATATGCCGCAGGAATATTGATTTAAAAATAAATTATGCAATTATTAGTCATTATTTCTAATTAGAAGTAATGACTAATAATTTTTAAAAATCATGATTCTTTTTCAGTTTTCAGGATAGAGATTTTCTATGCCCTACTCTATAGCTCTTGCTGCCCATATTAATACCCCACATCTGTTTTCTACCGATTTCATCAAGTAACAAATACATCCTTAATATAAATTGATCACTATATTATTCAAAGAAGTAACAAAAATAAAGAGAGATGATTCATCTATCCCTCATATCTTCTTAGCAGCTTCCATATCGCTCATACCTGGTAGGTCATCAATATCAAAGAATATCGCATCATATCTTACATCAGAATCTACCACTTCTGATACTAAGGATTCCCCATTCTCAAAACAATCGAGAATATATTCTGTATTTAACTTTTTTAAATGACTTTCAACAATAGGTTTTAGAGCATTTAAAAAGATTGGATCATCCTCACAGATTTCAATGTTATACATCCCGTTTTCCCCTTTTTTGTGCTTGTCCCATAAAAGATTGCCCTAAAGACTTCTATTCTCTTTTAATTCTATTTTATCCAATAACAGGGAAAAGTTCAAGATATTTTTATTCCCACAACTACCACTTAGACCAAAATCAAAAAATAGACATTTTGTATGATATAATACAGATGAAAGTTGGAAGTAAAAGGGAAAGATAAGCTTTTGTGCCTACTTTACTGACATAAGTCTATACACCTGTCTCTTATACACATCTGACGCTGCCGACGATCTTACGCG